>NZ_JBAGKV010000040.1:0-48468 GCF_037049705.1 Janthinobacterium sp. LPB2021202312-11-4
CGTACCCATTACGCAGCAAGCTTCCAGCAAGTTTCCCACCCACATTGCCAAGGCCAATAAATCCAATTTTCATATAACCCTCTTTCTTATCAAAATTATTAAAGTGTATTCATTGGAGTTGCCACACCGCAGAGCAAATAACTTAATTAAAACGAGCACTTGTATTCGGCATATTTCAGAAAATGCCGCAGACTGCATAGCCAAGCTATGCCTAAATCAAACCCGCAACAATTGAGATTTTTTGAGGACTGGTAAATATTTTTTACCGGAAACGAGATGAATCGAGATATATTCAGCCCTTACTCAGTCGGTAGGAATCTGCTCTTCAGGCAGAGCGAACAAGGGCAGGCGATGACCAGCAGCATGGATTTCAGAAAACTCCCCTCCTTAAATTCGTTGAAGGGTTTTGAGGCCACAGCCCGGCTTCGTAGTGTCAGGCGCGCCGCCGAGGAGCTAAATCTGACCCACCCGGCAATCACCCATCAGATCCAGACGCTGGAGGAGGGACTCGGGGTAAAGCTGTTTTCTCGCGAAGGCCGCAGCCTGGTGTTAACTCCTGAAGGGGAAGCCTATTACTCCTGCGTGCTTACCGTACTGAAACAGCTGCTGGCAGGCACCGAAGCCATACGTCGCAGCGACTCTCTGCCGCCACTACGCATGCAAACTTACATCAGTTTCGCCGTTTGTTGGCTGGCCCACCGGCTCCCCCAATTCCGCTCAATGTACCCGGACATGCAAATGCACTTGTCAACATTGGGCTCCAGCTGGGAGTTCGACGAGTCGGGCGCCGACATCGCCGTGATCTACCGCAATGACCCTCCCCCAACCCACCTGCATTGGGTGAAACTGTTCGACTCAAGGTATTTCCCGGTCTGTAGCCCAAAGCTATTGGAGAACCGATCTGCTGACATGAAACCGGAAGATCTAAAGCAGTATCCACTGATCACGGTCAACTCCGAAAACCAGTTTTGGAATTGGAACACTTGGTTCGAGTCGGCTGGAGTGCAGATGACCAACCCGGCCGCCACCATAGTGGTTGACACCTTAGTGCTATCACTTGAAATGGCTATGGATGGTGAGGGTATTGCGCTGGTCAATGGCCCCTTGGCCGACAATGGCCTGCGCGCAGGTCGTTTGATCAAGCCAGTCGAGCACTATGCTGAAGGCCAAGGACACTGGGGTATTATTTGTCGCAAGGATATGCGCAACGACAAGCGAATTGTCAGCTTTACCAACTGGCTGTTAGCCGAACGCTGAATCAATCGACGAATTTATAGTTGACCTTTGGCCATCAAGCATAAACCAATTCATTCATCGCTATGCTGGAAGACTCGCGCAGTAACGTGAACGTACAACGTAAAGACTTCTGATGTTATTACACTCTTTGATCAACCAACGTACAGAACTTCGCCCAAGTTATTCAGTGTTCGACTGAAGCATTTGCTTATAAATGGATTTCCAATAACAGAATCGATCCACCTATAAAGAGATCCCGTTGCCGGACAATGTGCGCCGCTGCATCGACCAAGCTGCGCTGCAACCGCTGTTGCAACACTCTTGAGTCTACGCCGAATGGAAAACGGTATCGACACACATCGACTAACATGCCAATGTCGACGTTCATTATTACTTCGTGCCTAACACCGCTGGCGTTATCGCTCATAGGCGCGGAAAACGTACCATTGTTGCCTGAGCAAACTGCATCTCAGAAGGGCTGAAGCCTATGTCCATCAATGGATGAATCGGCTGATCTGAGCGTAATTCTCGACGGGGTTGCCGTTCGATACGGTTCGCTTACTAGCCGCCATGAGTGTTGCAGGCGGAAATTGTCAGCGGTAACAAGAACGTTTGGCCCAAGCATTCCCGACAGACGATCGTTTGGCGCGCCTTGGACGTTTTTGGTCATTCCAAGAGCACGCCAATGGCCGAAATCCTGGCCCGTACGTTACTGCTTTAAGCGAGCGAATATTCCGTACCCACAATGCCTGGATCAAACGGCTTGCGAGCAAAAACTCGCTTTACCATTGGAGCGAAGTGCTCAAGGCGAGGGGTTGGGTAATCGGGATCGAAAGAGGCTTGATCCCAGCGCTCACAAAAGTCCACGCACAATTGAAACAAAGGATGATCTTTGTAGCGATCTCTCTCGTTTCGGTCGCCCCCAAAATGATGGGCGTAGTAGAAATTCTGGAACAAACCATGATGGTGTAAAATCCAGGCAACCTCCCCGCGCACGTAGGGCCGAATGATCGATGCGGCGTATTGGGAATGATTATATGGGGCAAGATCATCGCCTATGTCATGTATCAGTGCACCCACGACCATCTCTTCATCGGCGCCGTCGGCCTCTGCGCGCGCAGCTGTTTGCAGTGAGTGCTCAAGGCGGTTGATCTTGTATCCGCTCAACGTCGTGGCGAGCCCCTGGAGGGCATTAAGAATCCAATCTCGGTGTCAGTTTTTCTGGGACTCTGTAGGTGTAAGCCCCTAATTCTTTAGCCTTCAACACAGACGACTCGTTTTGACATAAGTTGTCCGTCTATAAAAGGTCCGGGTCAACGACACCACGGCGTTTATCTTCGCGCTCATGGCATTTGCCGCCGGTTTCATCGTGCGGCCATTCGGTGCGCTGGTGTTCGGTCGGTTGGGGGACATGATCGGGCGCAAATACACCTTCCTCGCAACCATCGTGCTCATGGGCCTGGCGACGTTCTGTGTCGGGTTGCTGCCGACCTACGCCAGCATCGGCATCGCCGCGCCGATCATCCTCGTGGTGCTGCGCATGCTCCAGGGCCTGGCCCTCGGCGGCGAGTACGGCGGCGCCGCAACTTACGTGGCCGAACACGCGCCGATCGGCAAACGTGGCTTCCATACAAGCTGGATTCAATCCACGGCAACCCTCGGCCTGCTGCTGTCGCTGCTGGTGGTGCTCGGTTGCCGCTACTTCACCGGCGATCAGTTTGAAGTCTGGGGCTGGCGCATTCCGTTCCTGTTTTCCATCGTGCTGCTGGGCATTTCGACCTGGATTCGCCTGAGCCTGCACGAATCGCCGGCCTTCGTGAAAATGAAAGAAGAAGGCAAGCTGTGCAAGCAACCGCTGCGCGACTCCTTCGGCAAATGGGAAAACCTCAAAGTCGTACTGATTGCCCTGTTCAGCATCAACGCCGGGCAAGCGGTGACCTTCTACGCCGCGCAGTTCTACGTGCTGTTCTTCCTCACCCAGTTCCTGAAAATGGACCCGGCCCTGGCGAATAGTCTGCTGATTGTCAGCGTGATCATCGGCGCGCCGTTCTTTATCTTTTTCGGCTGGCTGTCGGACAAGGTCGGGCGCAAACCAGTGCTGATGATCGGCCTGTTGCTGGCTACCGCGCTGTATTTCCCAATCTTCAAGAGCCTGGCGCACTACGCCAACCCGGCGGTGGATCAGGCCAGCCGCCAGGCGCCGATCACTGTGCTGGCCGACCCGGCCACTTGCACCTTCCAGTTCGACCCGGTGGGCAAGGCGAAATTTGACAGCCCGTGCGACAAGGTCAAAACCTTCCTGGTCAAGCAAGGCCTGCCTTACACCAGCGCCGCCGCCCCCGCCGGCAGTGCCGTGCAGGTCAGCGTCGGCGACGTGAAAATCGATGGTTACGACGAAGCGGCCCTGCGTGGCGCGGTGACCCTGGCGGGCTACCCGTCGCAAGCCGACACCCAGCAGATCAATAAACCGATGATCGTCGCGCTGATTGTGGCGCTGATCATCATCTCCGCCATGTGCTACGGCCCGCTGGCGGCGCTGATGGTCGAACTGTTCCCGACGCGCATCCGCTACACCTCGATGTCCCTGCCCTACCACATCGGCAATGGCTGGTTCGGCGGGTTCCTGCCGACGGTGTCGTTTGCGCTGGTGGTCTACACCGGGGACATTTTCTATGGGCTGTGGTATCCGGTGGTGATTACCGGAGTGAGCCTGATTGTGGGGCTGATCTGTTTGCGGGAGACGAAGAACGTGGATCTGGACACCAACTGATCGACCTCACAAAAAACGCCCCGTGACCCGGGGCGTTTTCGTTAAGCTCGACGAAACGCACAGCCCCGCCACTTCACCGACCGAGGCCCCATGATCATTTCCTCTGCATCCGACTATCGCGAAGCGGCACGTCGCAAACTCCCACGATTTCTGTTCGATTACATCGATGGTGGCGCGTATGCCGAGCATACGCTGCGGGCCAACAGTGCGGACCTGGCGAACATCAAGCTGCGCCAGCGCATCCTGAAAAACGTCGAAACCCTGAGCCTTGAAACCACCCTCTTCGATCAACCGCTTTCCCTGCCCATCATCCTGGCCCCGGTGGGCCTGACCGGGATGTTCGCCCGCCGGGGTGAAGTGCAGGCGGTCAAAGCCGCGGAAAACAAAGGCATCCCGCTGTGCCTGTCCACGGTGTCGGTGTGTTCGATCGAGGAAGTCACGGCCCACACCCAACAATCGATCTGGTTTCAGTTGTACGTATTGAAAGACCGGGGCTTCATGAAAAACGCTCTGGAGCGGGCCAAAGCCGCTGGGGTGAAGAACCTGGTGTTTACCGTGGACATGCCCACGCCCGGCGCCCGCTACCGGGATGCGCACTCGGGCATGTCGGGGCCTTTTGCGTCGTCGCGGCGGATGTTGCAGGCCATGACCCGGCCCGACTGGGCGTTCAACGTGGGCCTCATGGGACGTCCCCACGACCTGGGCAATATCTCGAAGTACCTGGGCAAAGCCGTCACCCTCGAAGATTACATGGGCTGGCTGGCCAATAACTTCGACCCGTCGATCAGTTGGAGCGATCTGGAATGGATTCGGGACTTCTGGAAAGGCCCGATGATCATCAAAGGCATCCTCGACCCGCAAGATGCCAAGGATGCGGTGAGCTTCGGCGCCGACGGCATCGTGGTGTCGAACCACGGCGGACGACAGCTGGACGGCGTGCTCTCCACCACCAAGGCCTTGCCGCCCATCATGCAAGCGGTGGGCAATGATCTGACGGTGCTGGTCGACTCGGGTATTCGCTCGGGGCTGGATGTGGTGCGAATGTTGGCGCTGGGCGCCAAAGGCGTGTTGCTGGGGCGCTCGATGGCCTATGCACTGGCTGCCGACGGACAGCGCGGGGTGGAAAACCTGCTGGATATCTTCGCCAAGGAAATGCGCGTGGCCATGACGTTGACCGGCGTGACGTCGATCAGTCAGATCAATGAATCAACGTTAGTAGAAGCGCTTCGATAGCAGGGTTGCTATGAAACCGGAGATGAGGGGGCAAGCCCCTCACCACTGGCTCAGTGTCAGCGCCACAGTTACTCGAAGTTTTCGATGATCTCGAACTTCACTTGATCCGGATAGAACGCCAGGTAATTGCGAATCTGATCCACCGATACCTTGGGGTTCTCATAACTCCACACCGCGTTCGCCCCCTCATGCCCCGGAACCTGCAAACTGAAATAGCTGGCATCGCCCTTATAGGGGCAATAACTGGTGTGATCGGTGCGGGCGAAATACTGCTCGGCGATGTCCTCGCGCGGGACGTAATACACCGGCGGATAATTGGCCTCAAGCAGCACCAGCGCCCGGGCTGACGCGGCCACCTGAATACCGTGAAACTTGACCAAGAGGCAGCCGGGCTGCTCGGCGATGGTGATGACAGGGCTGGGACCGGAGCTTTTCATGGAATACGTTCCTCATGACGCTGATGAACCTGTAGGCCAGGCTGCAAAGCGGCCCCAAAACCTGAGGCCCCGACTGTCAGGTATAACCCATGTTTGGCGACCGCGACTGCTTCGCAGCCGAACGGAACCACACAGTCAAAAGATCGCAGCCTTCGGCAGCGCCTACATTGACCGCGTACAACCGAGACGTTTGTACTGCGCTCGCCCCTGTAGGAGCTGCCGAAGGCTGCGATCTTCTGCTCTTGCTTTACATCAAGCGACGATATCCGTCACCACGGCCTGCCCCACCATCCCCACCGCAAAATCCACCGCACCATGCCCGGTCAAATCCACCATCAAACTGGTCTGATGGGTCTGCGCAAAGTACGTCAGGATCGCATCGCCCGCATGCCCGGTGAAACCGCTGACAAAGTTCAACGTCGCACTACCCGAGGCAAACCCAGCAATCCCCGACAAATCGATCTTGTCCTGGCCGCTGGTGAAATCCATGATCCAGTCCGGCGCGGTCATGGTCGAATCGCTGGCAGCACCAAACACAAAGGTGTCCGCCCCCGCCCCGCCCCACAACGAATCACCGCCACCGTCCCCGTAAATGATGTCGTTGCCGGCCCCGCCTTCAAGGATGTTCGCCACCGCGTTGCCGATCAGCAAATCATTGCCCGAACCGCCGGTGGCGTTTTCCAGGGTCACGCCGTGGGCGATGGACACGTTGCCCACCAAACCACCCACATCGGAGAACGCGCCTTCATTGAGGTTGATCTTCTGGTTCTGGCTGAAACCGGAGAAATCCAGGGTGTCATTACCACCGCCGTCCCACACCGAAAACACCACCTTCGACGCCGCCGAAGTCGCGCTGTAGAAATCCCGCTCGGCGTTGGAATTAAAGCCGTAGACGGTGTCGCTGGCGCGGGTTTCAAGGTTGGCGCCGTAGAGTTTCTGCACCGCGACGATATCGTCCAGCAACGGTGCCGAGGCGTAGGCGCCGCTGCCATCCTTGCTGAAATTCTGCTGCGTGTTGCTTTCGCTCCAGTAGCTCATGAGGCTGTAGCCACGGGTGTCCTGGGCGTAAGTCACATCGTTGTAGGTCGGGTTGCCGTTGCCAGCGTTGTAGACGCCCGGGTGCGACAGGCCCAGGGTGTGGCCGATTTCGTGGGTCAGGGTCTGGCGCCCGTAGTTGTTGGTGCCCGGGGTTTTATTGACCTGATATTGGTCGTTGATCATGTACCAGGACTGACCGTCGTACTGACTGCCCTGGGGCAAATAGGCAAACGCCGCGCCACCGGTGTTGTTGCTGTAGTTGCCGAAGGTCATGTGGCCGTCGCCACCGGCGCCTTCGCTGAACGTGACCTTGGCCACGTCCGACCAGGACTGCATCGCCAGCACCGCTTGAGCTTTTTGCTGGGCGCTGAATTCACCGAACGTACCGAGGGCCGGGTTGTAATTCGCCGGTTTCGAGGTCAGGAAGGTGTAGCTGAGGTCGATCTTGCCGTCGCTGTTCTGGTCGTGCCAGGACGCGCCTTTGCGCAGGATCTGGTCGGCGGCCTGATCGGCGGTGAACGACGGTTTGCCGTTCACCAACGCGCTGCCGCCCCGGTCGTACAAATGGCTGAACGTGTCGACGCTCGAATAGGCGTCACTGGCCCTGGATTTTGCTTGAGACATTGCTTACGTCCTTGTTCAAAGTAGTCAGTTTCCGACAGACCACGGCGATCCCTTGGCGAGATCGTCCTGTCACTCGCCCCATTAAAGGCTCGGTGAAACTGACACAGCTTGAAATGGGGCGCTAATCAATTTCTCGATAGCGCCGGGGTGTCGGTGTGTCGTGAGCTTCGGATAAAGTGCCCGGCCCAGGCACCGATACCTGGATTCGAACGTTGGAGAGCAATGATGGAAATAGCGGGCATTCCTTTTGGCACCACAGACTGGTCTTGCATCGAACCCACCGAACACCCGGGCGAAACGGGCAGCGCGTTATGGCGTACTCAGCAGTTCGGGGCAATTCGTGTGCGCATCGTTGAATACACGCCGGGCTACCTGGCCGATCATTGGTGCTCCAAAGGTCACGTGCTGTTTTGCCTCGAGGGGGAACTGCTCACAGTGTTGGAGGATGGTCGGCAATTCGTACTCAAACCCGGCATGAGCTATCAGGTCGCGGACAACGCCGAAGCACATCGATCCTCGACAGCCGTAGGCGCTCGGTTGTTTGTGGTGGACTGACATCCCGAGCAACCCTTTATCTGTATATCCATACAGATAAAAGGTTGCACCAATCGCATTCCCTGCGCATTCTGTTCACCTTCTTCAAACCGACTTGAACGATGGTGGTTATGCAGCTGTACCTCTGTGAAAAACCTTCCCAGGCCAAAGACATCGCGGCAGTGCTCGGCGCCAAGCGCCGGGGCGACGGTTGCTGGCTGGGAACGAACGTCACGGTGACCTGGTGCATCGGCCATCTGCTGGAAACCGCGCCGCCGGATGCCTACGACGCGCGCTACAAGCGCTGGGTGCTGGCGGACCTGCCGATCATTCCCGACAAATGGAAGATGACCGTCAAACCGCGTACTGCCAGCCAGTACAAAGCGGTTAAACGCTTACTCGGCGAGGCGACGGAACTGGTGATCGCCACGGACGCGGATCGCGAAGGCGAAATGATCGCCCGGGAGCTGGTGGAGCATTGCCGCTATCGCGGGCCGATCCAGCGGTTGTGGTTGTCGGCGCTGGATGATGCGTCGATCCGCAAGGCCTTGGCGGCGCTCAAGCCTGGGGCCGAAACGTTCAGCCTCTATCACTCGGCGTTGGGGCGTTCCCGGGCTGATTGGCTGATCGGGATGAACATGAGTCGGCTGTTCACGCTGCTGGGGCGCCAGTCCGGTTATCAAGGCGTGTTGCCGGTTGGCCGCGTGCAAACCCCGACGTTACGGCTGGTGGTGGATCGGGATCGCAGCATTGCCGATTTCGTCCCCGTCGCTTATTGGGCCATTGACGTACAACTGCTGCACGACGGCACGGCGTTTACCGCTCAGTGGCGGGCGAACGCCGATGCTTGCGACGATCAGGATCGCTGTCTGAATCAGGCCCTGGCGCAGCAAGCGGCAACCGCCATGAGCGGTGCAACCAGCGCCAGGGTGATCAAACTGCGCACCGAGCGGATGCGTGAAATCGCGCCGCTGCCTTTCGATCTGGGGACCTTGCAGGAGGTTTGTTCGAAGAAGCTCGGCCTCGGCGCCCAGGAAACCCTCGACATCGCCCAGGCGCTCTATGAAACCCACAAAGTCATCACCTACCCGCGCAGTGACTGCGGCTACCTGCCCCTGAGCCAGCACAGCGAGGCGCCGGGCATTCTCGCCGCGCTGCGCCAGGCCGATCCAAGCCTGAACGCCCTGAACGAGCATCTGGAGCCCCAGCGCCGGTCACGGGCCTGGAACGATGCCAAGGTCAGCGCTCACCACGGCATCATCCCCACCGCCGCCGCGAAAAACCTTGAGCGACTGGCGGGCAAGCAGCGGGCGGTCTACACGCTGATTCGTGCGCGTTATCTGGCGCAGTTCCTCCCCAACCACGAATACGACCGCACCCAGGCGGACTTCGACTGTGCCGGCGAAGCCTTGCGCGCAGTGGGCAAGCAGATTGTCGAACCCGGCTGGAAGCGGGCCCTGCCCGAGGCCTTGGCTCCGGCAAAAGGGCGTGAGGTCCCCGCGCCACAAACCCTGCCAGCCTTGGCCGAAGGACGCGATTGCGCAGTGGCCGAGATCAAACTCAAAGACCTCTGGACCCAGCCGCCCAAGCCGTTCACCGAGGGCGACCTGATCAAGGCAATGAAAAACGTCGCCAAACTGGTGGAAGACCCGCTGCTCAAGCAGAAGCTCAAGGACACCACCGGAATAGGCACCGAAGCCACCCGTGCCTCGATCATCCAGGGCCTGCTCGACCGGGGTTATCTGGTGAAGAACGGCAAGGCCCTGGCCGCGACGCCGGCCGCGTTCAGCCTGATCGACGCCGTGCCCCGCGCCATCGCCGACCCTGGCACCACCGCCATCTGGGAGCAGGCCCTGGACATGGTGCAAAGCGGCGAAATGAGCCTGGAAGAATTCGTCACCAAACAAGCGGCGTGGATGAGCAAGCAAGTTGCCCGCTGTTCTGGCCTGAACCTGACCATCAGCGGCCCAGCCAGCCCGGCGGGTCGCACGGGCACGCCGTGGAAGAAAAAACGCAAGACCGCTGCGCGCAAGCCTGCGACCGGCACCAAACGCGCCGCCAAACCGGCGAGCAAAGCGTGAGGGCACTTCGGCACGCTGCCAATGGTCTAGTGTTGCTCAAGCCCAGGCGATCGCCCCACTTTCTGAAAGGCACCGACCATGATCATCGTCCACCACCTGAACAACTCCCGCTCCCAGCGCATTCTCTGGTTACTGGAGGAACTGACCATTCCTTATGAGCTGAAACTCTATCAGCGCGATCCGAAAACCAACCTCGCGCCGCCAGAGCTGAAAGCGATCAATGCCTTGGGCAAGTCCCCGGTGATCGAGGACGGGCCGCAGAAGCTGATCGAGTCCGCTGCGATCATCGACTACCTGATTCGCCGTCACGGCCAGGGCCGCCTGCAACCTGATCCCTCCACCCCGGCCTACGATGAATACGTGCAGTGGCTGCATTTCGCCGAAGGCTCGGCGATGTTGCCGCTGATGTTGAATCTGTATGTGGGCAAGTTGGGTGAGGCCGGTGCACCGTTGCATCCGCGGATCAACTCGGAAGTGGCCAACTACTTGAGCTACCTCGACACCGCACTGGGCCAGTCCGATTACCTGCTGGGTGATGAATTCAGTGCTGCCGACATCCAGATGAGTTTTATCGGCGAGATCGCCCGGGCCCAGGGCAAGCTGCGCGACTACCCGCATGTGGCCGCCTGGGTTGAACGCTTCCAGGCGCGCCCGGCCTATGTGGCGGCGCTGAAGAACGGTGGCAAGTACGACTTCGCGCCCCATTGATCGAACATGTCCAGGCCAGGGACGGCCCGGCCCATCAGGAGCCTGCCATGCCCTCCATCGAACTTCACGCCGCCCAGCGCGATGAGCTGGAGACGATTGAAAACCTGATGCAGTTCTACACCTACGATTTCAGCGAGTGGCTGCCGCTGAAACTGGGCGAGCACGGTTTTTTCAGCATCCAGCCGAAGCAGGACTATTGGCGCAAACCGGCGACACGACCGTTTTTGATCAAGGTTGATGGCGAACTGGCCGGGTTCGTGACCGTGGATGATGAAACTCACATGGCCAGCGCCGAGTTCAACATTGGCTACTTTTTTGTCAGCCGACGCTTCCGTGGCCAAGGTGTCGCGAAGTTTGTCGCTTCCACCCTCTTGAGCCGGTTCCCCGGGCAATGGCAAATTTTCCATATCGATGCGAACCAGCCTGCGCGGCTGTTTTGGGCCCATGTAATGCCTGCCCTTGCGCAGGGAAACGTCACAACGCATCAATTGGCGGTGGACGGCTATCCTTGCACGCTCTACCGCTTTGAAAGCCCCGCCGCCGGGTACTAGATATCCTTCGCTAATTCCCAAACCACTTTGTCCGACAATATGTAGTGACCAAAAATAATCACTACATAACCATTGACGCCGTCGATTTGCCCTTGCATGATGCAGACGTCTCCCCGATCGGGAGTACAGGCAACACGTTTGAGCAAGCTCGTCTGACCGCCGAGCTGTTTTTCCGGATACACGCTGCCCACAAGGCAGATTGAAGAAGCTGACCTGGCCCGAACGTCCAGTACAAGGACGAGAAATGCTGGCGAAACATTCTCATGAAGCTTGTGGCCGACCCTGAAAATGTCGGCAGTGGCCTCCAGGTTTTCGCCGCTTCTCTTCGTTGTGACGCTATTGCGTAGCAGTTATTCAACACGACTACATGCAACAGACGCGAGACCCCGTCAATTTGGCGGCTGACCGCTGACGTCCTGGTTTCGGTGCCAGGGATCAACTAACCGATGGGCTACTTGTATTAGCGAATCAACTTTGAAAGATCACCAAATGGTCAAGGGGCTTAATATGAATCTGAACAATCAACCAACTATCGAAGAACTGGCTCGTATGTTCGCTGCGCAAAAAGACAGCCAAGACAGCCATATCCTGTGGATCAGCAAGTCGGGCCAGGTACACATGGACAGCCTGTCGCCCCATGCTCACGAAGCAGAGTTCGACCAGAACAACCAGGACTTGCTGGCCCGACTGAAGATGTACCGTCGCGGTCAGGGTTATGTCGGCAAGAAAGCCGCGGCCGACAAGGACTTCATCGGTAATGTTCTGCAAACTCTGAAACAGGCGTGGGCATCGATGCAGAACCAGAATGAAGTTCGGGTGATTGATCGGTTCTACTGAGTCAAATTGAAAAAAGGGCCTGCTCCCATCAAGGAGCAGGCCCTTTTTTATGCCCGACGTTTGTTGCGATCAATTCAGCTCTAAACTCAACACCAGTTCAACAAACGCCAACGCCGCCGCGCTGTGATAATTATTGCGCCGCCGCAACAACGCCGCCCCCCGCTGCGGCGCCTCGCCCTGCAAGGCAATCTTGCGCAACGCTCGATCCTCAGTCGCAATCGGCTCCGGCAAAATGGTCGCGACGGCCGTGTGCCGAATCACCTCCAGCAACGTGCTCACCGAATTCACCTCGATTGCCACTTTCGGCGTGATGCTTTGTTGGCGGAAATATTCGTCGATGGATGATCGGGTGATGAACTCCGGTGCCAGCAATGCGAATTCCAGTTGCGCCACTTCGCTCGGCGTTAGCGCGCCCCGGCTCTCATACAACGGATGGCCACGCCCGACCACGACCCCCAACGTCTCGACAAACGCCGGGATGCATTCGATCTCGGGGTTTCTCACCGGCGTAAAGGCGATGGCAATGTCCAGCGAGTCGTCCGCCAGTCCGGCCTCGATGTCGTCCATCGACAACTCGAAAATTTCCAGATGGATGTTCGGGAACCGCGCCACGTAATCGCGCACCAACGGCCCCACCAGATACGCCATAAACGTCGGCGTCATGGCCAGGCGCAAGGTGCCACGGGACAAATCCTTCACGTCATGCAGCGCACGCTTTCCCGCCTCCAGTTCCACCAGCACCCGCCGCGCGCACTCGATGTAGGCCTCGCCTGCGTCGGTGGGCTTGACCGTGCGTGAGGTGCGGTCGAACAGGCTGACACCCAGGGTCTCTTCCAGTTGGCGGATTTGTTGGGACAGGGTCGGTTGGGAAACATGCAACGCCTCGGCGGCGCGAGTAAAGCCGCCGTGATCGGCGACCGCAATCAGGTAACGCAAATGGCGAAGCAGCATCGGGGGACTTTCCATCTATAGGCTGTGCTTATGCTGGGCATTGTATATCGATCTTGGACGCTATGGATCAATCGGCAGAAGATTGCTCCACACACAGCAACCACCCAAACCGATAGGAGTCACACCATGCAACAGTCCCACGTTTACAACGACCAGAGTCTGGCCCTGACCACTTCGATCCTTGACGCCAAGGCCCGCAAAAACCTGTCCTGGCAGGACCTGACTGACGACACCGGCCTGGGCCTGGCCTACGTCACCGCCGCCCTGCTCGGCCAGCATCCACTGCCGGAAGCCGCGGCCAAAGTAGTCGGTGAGAAGCTCGATCTGGACGCCGACAGCATCGCCCGTCTGCAAATCATCCCGCTGCGCGGCAGCCTGTCGGGTGTACCGACTGACCCGACCATCTACCGCTTCCACGAAATGATCCAGATCTACGGCACCACGCTCAAAGCCCTGGTTCATGAGCAATTCGGCGACGGCATCATCAGCGCGATCAACTTCAAGCTCGACATGAAGAAAGTCGAAGATCCGGAAGGTGGCTCCCGCGCCGTGATCACCCTGGACGGCAAGTTCCTGCCACTGCGTCCTTTCTAACTCGGTACCGGCCCGCACTCAGCGTGCGGGCCACCCCCCCATCAGTCGTTCATTCACCCAGCTCAACTGGAGGATGCCCCATGAAAAAAATTCTGTTCGCCCTGTCGCTGATCGCCGGCCTCGCTGCTCAAGCTCAAGCCCAGGACGGCGCGGTCGCCTACCAGTACGGCATGAACCTGGACATCGCCCAAGTGGTGCACATCACCCCGGTCGCCGATGTTTGCGGACCGGTGCCGGTGGAGATGACCTACCTCGACTCCAAAGGCGTGACCCACATTTTGCAGTACAGCGAATTCGGCAGCGGCTGCTCGAACTGAGCCGCCACGGTTTATCACTTTTTGAGGAAGCCCCCATGAAAGCGCTCATCGACGGTTTTTTGAAGTTCCAGAACGAAGCATTTCCACAACGCACCGACCTGTTCAAACACCTGGCCACCACCCAGCACCCCGGCACGTTGTTTATCACCTGTTCCGACAGCCGCGTGGTGCCTGAACTGCTGACCCAGCAAGAGCCCGGCGAACTGTTCGTGATCCGCAACGCCGGCAACATCGTGCCGTCCTATAGCCCGCATCCGGGCGGTGTCTCGGCCACGGTTGAATATGCCGTCGCGGTGCTCGGCGTCACCGACATCGTGATCTGCGGCCATTCCGACTGCGGCGCCATGACCGCCGTGGCCAAATGCAAATGCATGGATCACCTGCCCGCCGTCAGCGGCTGGCTGCAACACGCCGAATCGGCGAAGGTCATCAACGAATCACGCCCGCATGCCAACGAAGCGGCCAAGGTCAGTTCGATGGTGCGCGAGAACGTGATCGCGCAACTGGCGAATATACAGACGCACCCGAGCGTGCGCCTGGCGCAGGAAAAAGGTCAGTTGAACCTGCACGGCTGGGTGTACGACATCGAGACCGGTTCGATCGATGCGCTGGACGCCGACAGCCGCCGTTTCGTGTCGCTGGTCGAGCATCCAACTACCTGCGCGGTGTACGCCAAGGCTTCTCAAGTCGCTTGAACACCGTCACAAAGCGCTATGAATAAGCCCCCACCACTTGCTTCACTTTCATCAGCGCATTTCGAAGCGTGTGCATGTCCACCGAACCCAGGGCCAGCCGGATCGCATGCGGGACATGAACCGAAGTTGCAAAAGGTTCAGCGGTCGACACTGAAACCTGCTCGTGCAGCAACGCCATGGCGATCTGGTCCGCCCTTGCCTCCTCCGACAAGGGCAGCCAGACAAAATACGACGAAGGATGACGAACGTAACGCAGCCCGCTCAGCACCTCGTCGGCCAAGGCCTGCCGGGCCTGGGCATCGGCGCGTTTTTGCGCTTCCAGCAAAGTGATGGTTCCATCGTCCAGCCACGCGGTGGCAATCGCGGTCATAACGCCGGGAGTGTTCCAGGTGGTCGCCCGGATCGTGCGCTCCAATGCCGGCACCCTCGACATCGGCGCAGCGACGAAGCCGACGCGCAACCCCGTGGCGATACTCTTCGACAACCCGGAAACATACACCGTCCTTTCCGGTGCTAACTCAGCCAGCGGTGGCGGCGGCGAGTCAGCCAGAAACGCGTAAGCCGCATCCTCGATGATCAGCAGGTCGTGCAGGCGGGCAATCGACACCAGTTGCTCGCGCTGATCGGCGGGCATCACCCAGCCCAACGGGTTATGCAGGGTCGGCATGCTGTAGAGGGCGCGCACCGAACGGCTTTGACAAAGTTTGGCCAGAGCCGCGAGATCCGGCCCGGTGTCCGTGACGGGAATCGGCACCACCTCCAGATGCAGCGCTTCGGCCAGCACTTTGAAGCCCGGATAGGTCAAGGCGTCGGCGGCGATCACATCACCGGGTTGCAGCAGCCCCATCATCGTCACCGCCAACCCGTGCTGGGCGCCACTGACCAGCAACACCTGTTCGGCAGTCACGCTCAGCCCGCGTATGCGCAAATGCCGCGCCACCGAGGCCCGATCCTGCAAGCGCCCGGCGTGAGGCTGGTAGCGCAAATGGGCTTCCAGATCACCGGACAACGCCAGTTGCCGCAACGCCGTGCGCAGCAAATCAGCCTGGCCCGGTAACGACGGATAGTTGAAATTCAGGTCCATCATCCCGGCGACAACGCTCGGTTGATGAACCCCCAGGCTCGGTGGCAACGCCGTCTCCCGGACAAACGTGCCGCGCCCGGTCTCCCCGCTGACCAACCCCATCGCCTCCAGCTCGGCATAGACCCGACTGGCCGTGACCAGCGCCAACCCCTCCGTCGCCGCGAGTTGCCGGTGCGTCGGCAAGCGTGTGCCGGGCAGCAATGTTCCTGAACGAATGTCAGCGGCGAAGCGGTCCACCAGGGATTTGTATCGGGAGCGCGGCATAGGCCAATGTATCCATGACAATTTTTTGATTGTGCTGATCTTCGGTCATAGGATGCGCTCAATGCAACCCGCCACATCAAGCCCTTCTGCCTGGAGTGTGACCCGATGGAACGTACCTCGAACCTGCACAGCCCGACGCTGGAAAACAGCACTCGCGGATGGATCAATGGACTCATTGGCGTGGTGATTTTCAGCGGCTCGCTGCCAGCCACCCGGGTGGCGGTGCTGGAGTTCGATCCGGTGTTTTTGACCGTGGCGCGGGCGACTATCGCCGGGGTGCTGGCGCTGTGCCTGTTGTGGCTGTTCAAGGAGAAGCGCCCGGCCCGCCAGCAAGTGGTGCCGCTGATCGTGGTCGCACTGGGCGTGGTCGTCGGGTTTCCGTTGCTGACGGCACTGGCGCTGCAATACGTGACCTCCGCCCACTCCATCGTGTTTATCGGCCTGCTGCCGCTGGCGACTGCGGTGTTCGGCGTATTGCGCGGCGGCGAGCGGCCGAAACCGGCGTTCTGGCTGTTCTCGATCCTCGGCAGCTTATGGGTGGTCGGGTTCGCCGTTTCCCAAGGTCTGACCGCCTCGCCCAAGGGCGACCTGTTGATGTTGCTGGCGGTGGTGGTCTGCGGGCTCGGTTATGCCGAAGGGGCAAAACTGTCGCGGACCCTCGGCGGCTGGCAGGTGATTTGTTGGGCGTTGCTGCTGGCGTTACCGGTGATGGCGGCGCTGACCTGGGTTCGCCTGCCCGCCTCGTTCTCGACCATCAGCACCCCGGCCTGGCTGAGCCTGGGCTACGTGTCGCTGTTCAGCATGCTGATCGGGTTCGTCTTCTGGTATCGCGGGCTGGCCCAGGGCGGGATTGCCGCCGTGGGTCAGCTTCAGTTGTTGCAACCGTTCTTTGGCCTGGCGCTGGCGGCCACACTGTTGCACGAACACGTCAGCCTGGGGATGCTGGGGGTCACCGTTGCGGTGATCCTTTGTGTGGCCGGGGCGCGGCGGTTTTCTCGCTAGGCGTCAGGTTCATTCGTCGTCAAAACCACCCGGTTTGAACACATGTGTGCGCAATCCGGTGGCATCGACATCAACTACGCCTGGAACCGAACGGGCCAGGTCCGTCGCTTGGTCACACTGCCTATGGGTATCGACCATACCGCTGAGCAGCACTTCGCCGCCGTGGGTTTTGACATGAATATGCAGCCCAAAATTGGGGTCGGCGCGGGTCAGGGCCGACTTGACCCGGGCGGTGATCCACGCGTTGCGAGCGACCATGGCCAGGTCATGGGAATAATGCTCAAAGGAATGAAGTTTCATGGTGCAAACCTCCATCACACAAACACAGACACCCCTTAACTATAGTCCGCCCGCGAGGCCTCAGCGTTTGACCGTCAGATCGGTTTGCGTCATGCGGCTGCGAATGGTGAACACGCCATCCCCGGAGAGAATCGCGCTACGAGCGAACAACCGACCGCTTTCCCAGTTCGAAAGGCCCAGTTCCGGCTTGTTCAACGCGTACTGGCCGTCCACCCAACGGGTGATGCCATTACCGACAAAGGGCGCATTCACGGCGTTGTAGAAACGCTCGTGAGCCGCAGCGTCTTCGCTGATCAGCGACACGGTGAATTGCGGGCTGTAGCGGTTGAATAAGGCGATCGCCTGGCCCAGGTCGTCGACGATGCTCAGGCTGACTTCCGGGGTTTCCTCCCACTCCCATTCGCGGCCCAACTGATCTTGCGCCAGGGGTTCGGCCAAGGCTTCGGTGACGTAGCCTTCGGCGCGGTAGACTTCGACCGTGGCGCCCTGCCACTCGCTCGGCAGATACGATTCGCTGCCCTCGACGATGTGCAATTTGCAGCCCTGGCCCCGGGCGGCACCGGCCTGTTGCAGCGCATCGAGAAACAGCGGCACCAGTTCAGCGGCGCGGTCGCGCTGGATCAGGCAGACGTTCAGGGTGTTGCAGACTTTACGATCCAGGGAATTGCGCACCACAGCGGCAAATCGTGTGGCGTCGGCATCTTGATCGGCAATCAGCCAGGCACCGCCAGTACCGTGCAAGCTGACGGCAGTGCCGGCCTGCTGGGCAATGCTGCCCAGTTGGCTGACGGCACGGCCCGAGCCCCGAGCCACCGCCAGTGACAAACGTCGGTCAGCGAACATCGCCCAACCGGCGGCATGGTTGACACTTTCCACCAACGACACCGCACCGGACGGCAACCCGGCATCGGCCAGCGCCGGGTTCAAGGCGTGGCTGACGATGGCTTGCGCAGTGCCTAGCGCATCGCTGCCAATCCTCAACACGGCGGTGTTGCCGGTGCGCAGCACGCCAGCGGCGTCGGCAAACACATTCGGCCGGCCCTCGAAGACGAAAGCAACAATGCCCAGCGGCGACACCACTTGCTCGACTTTCCAGCCGTCGTGCTCGACACAACTGATGACTTTGCCCCGCGTTGCCGCCGCATCGCGCCAGGCCCGCAGGCCGGCGATCATGTCGCGGCGCATGCGTTCGTCGGCCAGCAACCGGGTGGTGGAACGTCCACGGGCCTTGGCACGCTCGATGTCCGCGAGGTTTGCGGCTTCGATCAAGGCCCAGCATTCCGGGGTTTCCAGGCGTTGGGCAAAGCGATCAAAAAATTCGCTGATGGCGTCATCCGACACCGCCGACATCGCGCTGAATGCTACTTGCGCGCGCTCGATTGCCACCGCCGCCGCTTGCTGGTCCACCACCGGGATCAGCAACAACTCGCCGCTGACCTGCTCCACCAGCAGGTGGTCACCGGGTTGAAAGCGCGCCGCCAATTCGGGACTAACCACGGAGACACGATTACCGGAAAAAGGAATCGGCGTACCAGCGACGAGACGTTCGAGCATCAGGGACATGAAGCGGCTTCACCATGCAGAGGGCGGCCGGAAAATGTATAGCAAAACCCGCTAAGCGTCACGCGTCAGGCAGGTGATTGCAGGCGCGAATGCAGCAGCCCCTTGACCGTGCGCATCACCATCGCATTCGCTTCCTCCATCTGCCCGACGTGCTTGAGTGTGAGGTCCAATTCACCTCGGGCATGGGCTTCCAGCGCGGCCTGGCCACTGCTGTGAACCAGCCGATGCGGCACTTCCATGCGGCGAAAATCAGCGTCGCGCTGTTGGTTCTGATTCTGTTCGCCGTAGTACCACTGGCCGAATAGACACTCAGTTTCATCCGGCAGCGTCAACGGTGAATGCGGTTTGGGATTGAGCAAGCGGTCGTAAACAGTGACCTTCAGCGTCAACTCTTGCAGGTTCGCCAGTTCGACGTTGGACAGCAGGTGCGACTGGTCGATTTCGCGCTGCATCTGCTGCGCTTCGCCGTACATGCCCGCCATGGTCTCGGCGGTTTGATCGATCACCGCGCCGAAGGCACTTGAGACCTGGCTTTGTTGCGAGATCGCCAGTTTGGCCTGGCTGATTTCCTGCTGGATGGCCGAGGTTTCCTTGACGATTTCCCGAGTCGCCTCGGCGGTTTTCTCCGCCAGCAAACGCACTTCGCCAGCCACCACGGCAAAGCCGCGCCCGGTTTCCCCGGCGCGCGCCGCTTCAATCGCGGCGTTCAGAGCCAGCAGGTTGGTCTTGCGGGCGATGTCGCTGATCAGGTCAACGATCCGGTCAATCTCGCTGGCCCGGCCCACCAAATGGGTGATCACCCCTTCCAGCGCTTCAAGCCCTGCCTCCATGACCCGTGATTGCTCTTGCAGATGACCGACGCGCTCACGGTTATCGACCGCCGCACGGGCCACGGTTTCGGCCCGTTCGTGATTGAGTTTGAGGCGATGGTTGAGCATCGAAAAGGATTCGCTGACCGGCGACAGCGAGTTGCCGCAGGTCAGCAGGTGTTGCGCCAGGCCGCGAAAAAAATCGCGATCACGCAGATCGGCCGCGTGCGCCTTGAGCAACGTGTCATCAACGACAGGTGCCAAGACCATCGCCTGTGGTTCGGCGCTCTGTGCCAGCGGTTTCTTGCGCCATCCGAATTTCATCCTGATCCCCTGCCCACCCGACGCCGTGCGTCAAAGCGCGGACGATACGAATGAACGGCGCCGGGTAAAAGGTCCAATCCGGCGAAATACCGGCAGACCACGCAAGATCAGAACACCGACCAGCCAATGCGCTGGCTCAACAACTCCAGCGCCGCCATCCCGGCCAGCGAGTTGCCCGCCGCGTTCAACTCCGGCGACCACACGCACACGGTGAACTGCCCTGGCACCACGGCGACGATCCCGCCGCCCACGCCGCTTTTGCCAGGCAGACCGACGCGGTAGGCGAAGTTGCCGGCCTCGTCATAGAGGCCGCTGGTGGCCATGATCGAGTTGACTTGCTGGGTCTGGCGGGCCGTGAGGATTTGCTCGCCGCTGTGTTTGCAGAACCCGTCGTTGGCCAGGAAGCAGAACGCGCGCGCCAGATCGACGCAACTCATGCGCAGGGCGCAGTGGCTGAAATAGCTGCGCAGCACGGCTTCGACGTCGTTATGGAAATTGCCGAAGGATTGCATCAAGTACGCCATGGCGGCGTTGCGCGCACGGTGCTGGTATTCGGAGTCGGCGACCTTGCCGTCGACCATCACTTGCGGATTGCCGGACAAACGCCGGACAAAATCGCGCATCGACAGGGCCGGCGCGGCGAAGCGTGACTGGTTGATATCGCAGATCACCAGCGCCCCGGCGTTGATGAACGGATTGCGCGGGCGACCGCGTTCGAATTCCAGTTGCACCAGTGAGTTGAACGGCTGACCGGACGGTTCGTGGCCCAGGCGTTCCCAGATCGCCTCGCCGGAATGCTCGATGGCCTGCACCAGGCTGAACACCTTGGAAATACTCTGCACCGAGAACTGCGTGTCCGCGTCGCCGGCGCAATACAGTTCGCCGTCATTGCTGTACACGGCGATGCCCAGTTGATTGGCCGGCACGGTGCCGAGGGCGGGAATGTAATCAGCCACCTTGCCCTGGCCGATCAGGGGACGAACTGCGTCAAGAATCTCGTTCAACAGCGCTTGCATGCCGGGTTCCGAAGTCTCGCCCCATGGGATTGCGGGGTCACAGACGCTAGACGCCGCTGGCGCGGGGCGGATCACAGTTTTGTAGGGGAATGTATCTGGCGCCGGTCCTGATACATGACGTTGCCGTTCGGACATATCGCCCACACACCGGGCTGAAACACTCCTGCCGTCTGCCGCCCTCGTGTCGGCCCTTGCTCTGGAGTGTTGTCATGACTGTCTCAATTCCCCGTTATCACGGCTGGTCGCTGTTCGGTTTGCTGTCCTTGCTGGTGCTGCTGATGACCGGGTTGATCCTGGTGCTCAACCCCGATCTGCTGGACGCCACTCGCATGGCCATTCGCGCCACCGCCCGGACTTCGTTTGCGCTGTTTCTGGCGGCGTTCACCGCGTCTGCGTTTGCGGTATTGATGCCCTCGCCCTTCAGCAAATCCCTGGTCCGCGAGCGACGGTTTATCGGCTTGGCGTTTGCCTTTTCGCATCTGGTGCACGCGGTGTTGATCTACAGCTACGGGCAACTGAATCCGGAGTTTTGGCCGGGGCGCACCAGCGTTGGCAACATCCCGGGGTCGGTGGGGTATCTGTTTATCCTGCTGATGGCGCTGACGTCGTTCAAAAGCACCGCACGGATGATCGGCGGCAGGGCCTGGAAGGTGTTGCACGTCACCGGCCTGTGGGTGATCGCGGCGGTCTTTACCTATTCCAACTTCAAGCGCATCCCGATGAGTGCCTGGTACGTGCTGCCGTTCGGCCTGATGTGCGCCGCGATTGCCCTGCGGCTAATGGGTAAGAACCGCGCCCACGCCTGATTGAACTGTCCCAAGTCCCGGTAGGAGCTGCCGAAGGCTGCGATCTTTTGATTTTGATTTTTAAAAACAAGATCAAAAGATCGCAGCCTTCGGCAGCTCCTACGGGGTGATGTGTCGGGCGCAAGACGTTTGAAACACGTAGATGAGTCTTTGGGCCTGCGTATCGGAGTGTGTACAGCGGCGCTCCCGACACACTCTTCGCCTAAAAACCCACCTCGACGACACATCGCCGATACACCCGGTTGCTCAAATATGCCTGTCGATTGGCCCAGCCGATCAAAGCCCTCACCGGAGATCAAGCCCATGAACACCTCAATTTCTACAGCCGTCAAAGGTCTGCACCTGAATCTTGACCGTGCCGGCAACTGGGTCGCACCGCTGACGCTGCGCCTCTTCCTCGCCTGGGAATTTTTCGAATCAGGCCTGGAAAAATGGAACGGCCAGAACTGGTTCGCCGACATCCAGGACGCCTTCCCGTTTCCGTTCAATCACCTGCCGGCCACATTGAACTGGGAACTGTCGATGTGGGCCGAGCTGATCTGCGCCCTGGCCCTGCTGGTGGGCCTGGGCACGCGGGTCTCGGCGATCAGCCTGATGGTGGTGACCGTCGTCGCAACCGCTGCTGTTCACTGGCCCGCCGATTGGTCTACATTGTCGGAACTTGCCCAAGGGTACGCCATCAGTAACAAAGGACACGGCAACTTCAAACTGCCGCTGATCTACCTGGCGGCCCTGATGCCGTTGTTGCTGGCGGGTCCCGGAAAACTCAGCGTCGATGCCCTGCTGGCCCGATGGTTCTGGCGCCGTCACAATGACTGACACACTCGCTTAATAAGCTGCACACCTTCCCCTCACTTGCGAAGACAGGAGCCACCATGAGCGTGACCACCCAATGGATCGAGATCGACAGCCCCGAAGGTAAATTCGGCGCTTACCTGGCCATTCCCCATACCCAAAAAGGGCCGGGGATTGTGTTGATCCAGGAGATTTTCGGTGTCAATGAACACATCCGCTCGGTCGCCGAGCAATATGCCGCCGACGGCTATCTGGTGATCGCACCGGACCTGTTCTGGCGCAGCGGCCCGCGTATCGAACTGGGCTACGACGAAGCCGGCTGGAAACGCGCGGTCGAGTTGATGAACGCCACCGACGTAAACGCCGCTCAGGCTGATATCAAACTGGCCATCGACGCCCTGCAAGCCCAACCGGGCCTGGATGGCGGCATTGCCTCCATCGGTTACTGCTTCGGCGGCTTGCTTTCATACCTCACCGCCGCCAACGGTTTCGTTGACGTGGCCATCGCCTATTACGGCGGCGGCATCCAGAACCACCTGGAGCGCGCCGATGAAATCGAAGTGCCGTTGCTGATGCACTTCGGTGAAGCGGACAGCCACATATCCCTGGAAGCCGTGGAGAAAATCGCCGAGCGTTTCGACACCAACGACAACGTTGAAATCGTCGTGTACCCGGAAGCCGAACATGGCTTCAACTGCTCGCACCGCGAAAGCTACAACCAGCGCGCATCGGTTGAGGCCCATGGCAATACGCTGATCTTTTTGGGTATGGAACTCTAAGACCGTTCCACCAGCGACGCGAACCCGGTTCGCGCCGCTGGCTGACGTAAGGTTATTTCGCTAGATCAATCGACACGAGCGTCGCTGTCGATCCCGCCAATTGAAACTCGAAGTTCACCTGGTCCCCGACCTTCACCCCGGCCAATTGCACCTCAGTCGCCCGAAACCCCATGGTCATGGGCGGCCACTGCACCGCCGGCACCGCGCCGTGGGCGATGGTGACCGTGTGCTTTTCACTGTCAATCGCCTTCACCGTCCCGGCAGCCTTGGCCACCGGCGCTTGGGTAGCCGGCTGTTTCACCGCGGCGTCGTCCATCTTCATCCCCGGCATATCCTCGGCGTAGGCAGAAAACGACAGCGCCACAACGGTACTTGCTACAGCCATCAGAGTCAGTTTCATTGGATGTTTCCTTCAGTCAGAGTGGGTTTAACAAACAGCTGACGGCGACGCATCAAGCGATACGCCGCCGGGATGACAAACAGGGATAACAACGGTGCGGTGACCATGCCGCCGACCATGGGCGCGGCGATGCGGCTCATGACTTCGCTGCCGGCGCCGCTGCCCAGCAGGATCGGCAACAGGCCGGCGATGATGACAGCCACGGTCATGGCCTTGGGACGAACCCGCTGCACCGCGCCCTCGCGGATAGCCGCCAGCAGCCCCGCGTCGGTACGCTCGCCAGCGTCTTCGCGTTCGGCCCAGGCGTTCTTCAGATAGAGCAGCATGATTACGCCAAACTCGGCAGACACCCCGGCCAATGCAATGAAGCCGACCCCGGTGGCCACCGACAAATTGAAGCCCAGCCCACAGAGGAACCAGGCGCCACCGGCCAGTGCGAATGGCAGCGTAGCCATGATCAGCAACGCCTCGTCGAACCGGGCGAACGTCAAATACAGCAGTACAAAGATGATCAGCAAGGTCGCCGGCACCACCAACTTGAGTCGCGCGTTAGCCCGTTCCAGAAACTCGAACTGCCCGGAGTAACTCAGGCTCATGCCCGGCTGCAATTTGACCTGCTCACTGACCACCCGGCGCAGATCGGCAACCACTGAAGCAATGTCACGTCCACGAGCGTCGATGTACACCCAACCGGACGGTCGCGCGTTTTCGCTTTTGAGCATCGGCGGGCCGTCCGTGACCACCACCTTTGCCACCGTACCGAGGGTAATCAGGCTGCCCAGCGGCGTGGCGATCGGCAGTTGCTCCAACGCGCCCACCGAGTCACGCCACTCACGGGGATAACGTACGTTGATCGGGAAACGCGCCCGCCCTTCAACGGTTTCGCCGACGTTTTCACCACCAATCGCTCCCGAGACAATCGCTTGCACATCGGCAATATTGAGGTCGTAGCGAGCGGCCGCCTGACGGTCGATATCGACATCGATATAGCGCCCGCCGGTCAAGCGCTCGGCCAATGCAGAACTGACCCCTGGCACATTTTTGGCCGCGCGCTCGACGGCCTGGGTAACGGCATCGATCTGCGCCAGATCGCTACCGGCAACCTTGACCCCGATGGGGCTCTTGATACCGGTGGCGAGCATGTCGATCCGGTTGCGGATCGGCGCAATCCACAGGTTGGTCAGCCCCGGCACACGAACCACCCGATCCAGTTCGTCCACGAGTTTTTCCGGCGTCATTCCCGGCCGCCATTGATCATGGGGTTTGAACTGGATCGTGGTTTCGAACATCTCCAGCGGTGCCGGGTCGGTCGCGGTTTCAGCACGACCCGCCTTGCCGAAAACGTGTTCGACTTCCGGCACGGTCTTGATCAAGCGATCGGTCAGTTGCAGCAGTTGCGCGGCCTTCTGCGCCGACAAACCCGGCAGCGCCGACGGCATGTAGAGCAAATCCCCTTCGTCCATCAGCGGAAGGAACTCGCCGCCCAGCCGCGACACCGGCCATAGCGCGCTGACAAATACCAGCAACGCCACCAGCAAGGTGACTTTCGGCCAACGCAGCACCGCGTCCAGTGCCGGTTGATAGACCTTGATCAACCAACGACTCAACGGGTTCTGCTGTTCATCCGGGATTCGCCCGCGAATCCAGTAGCCCATCAACACCGGCACCAACGTTACCGCCAGCCCCGCAGCAGCCGCCATGGCGTAGGTTTTGGTAAACGCCAACGGGCCAAACAGCCGCCCTTCCTGCGCTTCGAGCGTAAACACCGGAATGAACGACAGCGTGATAATCAGCAGGCAGAAGAACAGCGCCGGCCCGACCTCCACGGCCGCGTCGGTCATCACCTGCCAATGCCGCTCGCCCTTCAGCGCTTCTCCTGGATGATGCCGGTGCCAGGCCTCGATTTTCTTGTGCGCGTTCTCGATCATCACCACCGCCGCATCGACCATCGCGCCGATGGCAATCGCAATCCCGCCCAGCGACATGATGTTGGCGTTGACCCCTTGGTGGCGCATGACGATGAAGGCGATTAACACCCCCACCGGCAGCGAAATGATCGCCACCAGCGCCGAGCGCAGATGCCACAGGAAGATCCCGCAGATCAGCGCGACGACGATGAACTCCTCGATCAGTTTATGGCTGAGGTTTTCCACGGCACGGTCGATCAACTTACTGCGGTCGTAGGTGGTGACGATCTCCACCCCTGGCGGCAGGCTGCTTTTGAGCTGATCGAGTTTGGTTTTGACCGCGGCAATGGTTTCCCTGGCGTTCTTGCCGCTGCGCAGGATCACCACCCCGCCGACGGTCTCGCCCTGGCCGTCGAGCTCGGTGATGCCACGGCGCATTTCCGGGCCGACCTGGATCGTTGCCACATCGCCGAGGGTCACGGGCACATTGCCGGCACCGAGTTTGAGGGGAATGGCACGAAAATCATCGAGGCTCTTCAGATAGCCTGACGCGCGCACGATGTATTCACTCTCCGCCATATCCAGCACGGCACCACCGGTTTCCTGATTGGCCTTGCCGATGACCTCGGTGACCTGGGCCTGAGTGATCCCCAGCGTGGCCATTTTCAGTGGGTCGAGCAGCACCTGATATTGCTTGACCATGCCGCCGACCGTGGCGACTTCCGCAACATTGGGCAGGGTCTTGAGCTCGAACTTGAGGAACCAGTCCTGCAAGGCCCGCAGTTGTGCCAGGTCATGCCCGCCACTGCGGTCCACCAAGGCGTATTGGTAGATCCAGCCAACCCCGGTGGCGTCCGGCCCCAACGCCGGTTTGGCGCTGGCCGGCAAGCGACTCTGAACCTGGCTCAAATACTCCAGCACCCGCGAGCGCGCCCAGTACAGGTCGGTGCCATCCTCGAACAGCACGTACACAAAGCTATCGCCGAAAAACGAATAACCGCGCACCGTCTTCGCCCCCGGCACCGACAACATGGTGGTCGCCAGCGGATAGGTGACCTGGTTCTCGACAATCTGCGGCGCCTGACCAGCGTAAGGTGTGCGGATGATCACCTGTACATCGGACAAGTCCGGCAGCGCATCGATGGGCGTACTTTGAACCGACCACACGCCCCACGCCGTGACGAACAGGGTCGCCAGCAACACCAGAAAACGGTTGGCCACGGACCAACGGATCAGTGCGGCAATCATGGCTGGCCCCCGGCGTTGTCCAAGGGCTGGGCGACAATACCTTTGAGGCTGGCGTCGGAGTCGAGCAGGAACTGCCCCGAGCTGACGACTTGCTGCCCCTCCTCCAAGCCCTTGAGCACAGCGGTTCGGCCAGCGTTTTGCGCCCCTGCCTGCACCTCGACCGGACGATAGCGCCCACCGCTTTCAGCGACCATCACCAGCACTCGCTTGCCGGTGCGAATCAACGACTCGCTCGGCACCCACAGCACTGATTGCCCATCCGTGTTGTTCATGCGCACTTGCGCTGTCAGGCCCGGACGCAAGCGTCCTTCAGGATTGGGCAGTTCCACCCGCACGCTGAGGGTTCGGCTGTCCGCCGTGGTTTGCGGGAGGATCGCGCTGACCCGACCGCGAAGGACAACGTCCGGGTACGTGGCCAGCCTGGCCTCGGCGGCCTGACCGACCTGCACCGCACCAGCCATCGATTCCGGTACCGCCACTGACAGCCAGACGCTGCTCAAGCCATTGACCCGGGCCAGCGTTTCGCCGACAGCCAAGGTCATCCCGGCGCGCACATTCAGTTCCTGCAACGCACCGGCAATCGGCGTGGTGAGGGTCTGATTCAAGTGAACCTTGCCACTGTGTTCGACCTCGGCAATCAAAGTCGCCGGCATTCCGGTCAGACGCAAGCGCTGGCGTGCCGCCGCCAGCAACCCGGCATCGCCCAAGCGTTTGAGCGCCAAAAACTCCTCCTGAGCCGCCGCCCACTCCGGCACCAGAATGTCCGCCAAAGGTGCGCCAGCCTTGAGTACATCCCCCGGCGCCAAGGCATACACCCGCTCGACGAACCCCGGGGCGCGCGCCTGAATCACTGCCACTTCGCGCTCGTTGTAACCCAGCACACCGGACGCCTCGACACTGGAAGCCAGAGCACCGCGGGTCACACTCGCCAGGCGCATGCCGAGGTTCTGGGTCACGTTCGGGTCGATCTGAATCGCAGCCGTGTCTGCCGCGCCATCGGCGTAACGCGGCACCAATTCCATGTCCATGAAGGGCGATTTGCCGGGTTTGTCGAATTTCTGCTGCGGGTACATCGGGTCATACCAGTAGAGGGCCTTTCCCTCGCCCTGGGCCATGGCCGCAGGTACGACGGCATCAGGTTTGTGGGCCAGCCAATAGCCTCCCGCCGCTCCCAGCACGATCAATAAACCGCCCCACAACACACCTCTGAAAAGGCTCATTGGCCAGCCTCCCCGTAGGCGAAATAGAGTCTGGCGCTGGTCAACGCCTTCTGTTGGTTGACGTCGATCTGCTTCAACTGCGCCTCGATCAGTTCGCGCCGGGCGGTGACCACGGCCGACAAATCACCTTTGCCGGCCCGGTAACTGGCCAGAGTCAAATCAGCCTTTTCCCTGGCCAACGGCAGCAGACTTTCCTGGGTTCGCCGCACCGCACGGTCGAGGCGCTGGTAGTCGGCCAGTTGTGATTCCAGTTGCTCGGTGTGCTCACGCAATTGAGCTTCGCGCTCGGCCTCCAGTTGATTGAGCTCGGCATGCCGGGCCGCGATCTTCGGGTTTTGTCGGGTTTCGGGGAATAGCGGCAGATCGAAGGTGAACTGCACGCTGACCATGTCGCCGAATTCACGCCCGCGTTTCTGGTAATCAAGCTCCCAACTCCAGTCCGACTGTTTGTCGGCTTCGGCTTCGCGGATTCTGGCCTGGGCTTCGCGGGTCATGGGGCCGAACGCCGCCAGCGCCGGGTGATGCTCAAGCTTGTGGGCGTACCCCAGGGTATCGATGGGCCATCGCGGCCAATTGCCGGTGGGTTGCTCATTGGCGGCAGGGCCGATCCAGCGTTTGAGTGCAGCGCGGGCCTGGGTACGCTCAAGCTGCAACTGGTCTTGTTGTTCATCCAGTTGCGCGGCTTCTTGCCTGGGTGTGACGGCATCGGCGGGCTGGGCAAGACCACTGGCGATCCGGGCACGGACGGTGTCGCTCAACAGTCGATTCTCGCGGTAGAACTGCTGGAACAGCGCCTGTTTGAGTTCCACTGAATAACTGCCGATCCAGGCCAGCGCCGTGGCCTGGCGCACATTCAGACGTTCTACCCGACCTTGGGCGGCAGCCCGATCAACCGCGGCTTCAGCGACGTCAGTGCGCGCTCGACGCTTGTCGCCGCTGAGCATGTCCTGCCTCACGCCGACCATTTGCATGGTCATGAAATCGTGATCCAGGGTTCCGCGATCCGGACCGCCTACCGGGAAGTTCTGCACACCGAGTAACAGCTTGGGATCGGGCAATTCACCGGCCGGGATCGCGGCACTTCTGGCCGCCTGGAGTTTTTCCGCCTCGGCGGTGAGGGATGGCGCGTTGCTATCGGCCAGCCGCAAGGCTTCATCAAGGGTCAACGGGGCAGCAACGCACGGCAAAGCCAGTACGCTTGCCGACAGGGCAGCCGCTAACGGCCACCCTGTGCGGGAGCACATGGAGTTCATGTTTATGATTCCTGTAAGTATCCGCTGCGCGCTTTCAAAAGCGCACAGCAACGCCATCTCGCGCAGGCGAAACGGGGCTTAACGGGGAACAGGAATCAGGTGCGAGGGGGTCGCCATACCCCTGACGGGGTCTGGACAGGCAGCACGTCGACAAAGAACGTCGCTACCACAGGGCTGAACATGGTGATGGGAGGTTTAGCGATGAACACTTGCAGCATGCCGCCGGTCTTGCACTCCTGACCTGGCTTGCAAGGCTTGCCATGATCGGAGGGCATGCCCATGTCCTGACAGCAGTCTTTGCCCATGTCACCCATCATCGACATGCCCATGGCTTTCATCGGGCAGGGTTCGGCGGGTGCCGGAACGCCCGCCATTCCACTCAGGGGAAGCGCGAGGCTGATCAGGAAAATGAGACAAAACCGCAGATAGCGTTTCATGGGGTGGGAGTCTAGCTTCGAGCCCCTGTTCTGACAATTACCGATCCGTGATGTTTTCGGGCCCGGGAGCCGATGAGTGATCGGCTCCCGAGACATCAAAATCAGCGACTGACTTCTTCCGGGGTTTCGTTCGCTGCGAGTTTCGGATGCGCACTGCGCTCATGCACATGAGCCGTCGGCGTGCGGTCGATCAGCAAACTCAGCAATTCCGGGCGACTGTAGTGGCCCCGGGTGTCCATCATGCGTTTGCGCTTGTCGATCAGGAACATATCGAGGTCGACGATCACCTCGCCTTCGCCCTCTTGCAGGGAGCCGAGCACCTCACCGTCGGGGCTGATGATCGCGGTAAAACAACCGCCGGAAATCGGTTCGATCGGGCAACCGGTGTCGGCCATGATTTGCGCTTGCTGCTCGGGGTTGAGCCAGGCCGTGGAGTTGACCACGAAGCACGCCGACTCCAGCGCGTGCTGGCGGATGTTGACCTCCATTTGCGAGGTGAACAGCGGGCCGGCGAACGAGCCGGGGTACATTGAGGCGTGGATCTGTTCGCCGTCGGCCATCAAGGCATAACGGGCCAGCGGGTTGTAATGTTCCCAGCAGGCCAGTTGGCCGATGCGCCCCACGGCACTGTCGGTGGCACGCAGGCCGGAGCCGTCGCCCATGCCCCAGATCATCCGTTCGTGGTAGGTCGGGGAAATCTTGCGGCGATGCTGAATCAGGGTGCCGTCGGCATCGAACAGCAACTGCGCGTTGTACAGCGTGCCGCCGTCACGTTCGTTGACGCCAATGGACACGACCATGTTGGCCTGCTTCGCGGCGGCACCGATGGCATCGGTCGTCGCGGAAGGAACGGTCACGGCTTGATCCAGCAATTTGTAGTGCTCGGCACCCATTTCAAACGGCGACTGGACGAAGGAAAAGTACGGGTAGTACGGCACGATGGTTTCCGGGAACACGGCGAACTGCACGCCTTTGTCACCGAGTTCGAGAATCTTCTGCACGACTTTATTGACGGTGCCTTCACGGCTGTAAAGGACCGGGCTGATCTGGACGGCGGCGGCTTTGACGAAGGACATGGTGGCGATCTCATTGAGGGATTGGGCTTCAACGAGGTCCAGATTACGGCAATCATATTTTGTCTTAAATGCCGAATACACCACCTTTTAGGTCATGCGCGATTGGCTCGCTGAATCACTTGGGGTGGCTGCCCGAACGCACGGATAAATGCCCGACGCATACGCTCGCGATCACCAAAACCGGTGTCGGTGGCCACCACATCAATGGAATGTCGCCCGGTTTCCATCATCAACCGCGCCGCTTCGACCCGCAGGTTTTCCACGGCTTTGGCCGGTGACTGGCCGGTTTCGGCATGGAACACCCGGCTGAACTGCCGAGGGCTGAGATGGGCTGCGCCTGCCAGTTCTTCCACCGACAGCGCGGACTTGAGGTTGTGCTTGGCATAGGTCAGCGCTGCCTGGATGCGGTCGCTCCGGGGTTCGAGTTCGAGCATCACCGAAAACTGCGACTGGCCACCCGCACGCCGGTGATACACCACCAGTTGCCGCGCCACCAGCCGGGCGATCTCCGCGCCCAGGTCCTTTTCCACCAGGGCCAGGGCCAGATCGACGCAAGCACTCATGCCCGCCGCGGTCCAGACATTGCCGTCGTTGATGAAGATCCGGTCCTCTTCGACGATGACCTTCGGGTACGCCTGCTGCAAGGCCCGGGCGTGGCACCAGTGTGTGGTCGCCCGCCGGCCATCGAGCAAACCGGCCTCGGCCAGGGCGATGGCGCCGGTGCAGATCGAGCCCAGGCGCCGGGTGGTCAGGCTGGCGTGGCGCAGGAAATCCACCAGGCCGGGCGATACCGGCCGGATCAGGTTGTCGCCCATCACCAGCAAGGTATCGAAGGATCGTTGATCGAACGCCGTGGTTTCAACACCAAACCCGGCCGACGTCTGTACCGCCCCGCCCTGTTCGGAGAGCAAGGCAATGCGGTAGAACGGTTCATCGGCGACGCTGTTCGCCAGTTCGAAGGTGGCGCACATCGCCAGGCCCAACACCTGGAAACCGGGGTACACGATGAGTCCGATGGTGTGCATGGCGGCAGCCTCTTTTGACCGGAAAGGTGGCCTTAAGGGTTTTCAGGCCGGCCTGATCTGCACTGTACACTCATCGCTGCCGTTGCGTGCTTGTGTGGCGAGGGAGCTCGCTCGCCACACCTTCAGCTCACTCAACTCATTTGATTCAACGCACTTCGACAGCGTCATACCGCCAGCAGCAACGGTGCGGATGACCGACGAAGACACAGCCATTCAAGGTCAGGAATACGGCTACGCAGGCAAGTAATTTCAAACGGCGGGACATGGTCGAATCCTCATGGCTCAATGGTAACTACCCGTACAAACGCTGTGTGGGCGGTTATTGATTGAACGTGGCACCCTCGAATTTCCGTCGTCGCCCAACCTGAAAAAAATTTCATATTGGCCGCGACGGATCTTTCCTCGATCTGGCGTTCAACTCATCAGCAACATCCACTTTCGGATGCCTGAGGAGTTGTCATGAACGTTGTGCGCCCCCTGATCAAGTTGCGGCATTTGTTGCTCGTCCCCCTGGCGCTGGCCGCGCTGGCGAGCACGCCGGTGTTTGCTCAGCCCGAGATCATCATTCGCCAGGCGCCGCCGCCCATGCGCATGGAGCCGGTGCCCATGGCCCGACCCGGTTATGCCTGGGATAACGGTCACTGGCGCTGGGATGGTCGTGGTTATGTCTGGGCGCCCGGGCATTGGCAACCGATGCGGCACAACGCCCGCTGGATGCCGGGGCACTGGCAGGCGCGTGGGCCGAACTGGTACTGGATCGAAGGGCATTGGGTCCGTTGAGCCCACGGCTGACACGGCACGGGACGAACCGGGTTCGTCCCCTTCCCTGCCCGGCACACGCTGATCCTGCCACCGGACCGAGACCTGCCATTTGAACGAAACTGATCCGGACGTCGAGTTGCTGGCCCGTATCGGCAACCACGAGACCCAGGCCGTGAACGAGATGGTGTCGCGCAAGCTGCCCCGGTTGCTGGCACTCGCCAGTCGCTTGCTGGGCGATGCCGAGGAAGCCAAGGACGTGGCCCAGGAAAGCTTTCTGCGGATCTGGAAACAAGCCGCGAACTGGCGCAGTGGACAGGCGCGGTTTGACACCTGGCTGCATCGGGTCGTGCTCAATTTGTGCTACGACCGCTTGCGCAGCCGCAAGGAACAACCGCTGGCGGACAACGACGAGTTACCCGAGTCGGTGGACCCTGCGCCGCTGCCGCAAGAGCAACTGGAAGCCAGCGCCCGCAGCGAATTGATGGACGCGGCATTGGCCGCGCTACCCGACCGTCAGCGCGAAGCCATCGTGTTGGTGTACTACCAGGAACTGTCGAACATCGAGGCGGCGGCGCTGATGAACATTACCGTCGATGCACTGGAAAGCCTGCTGTCGCGGGCGCGGCGCAACCTGCGCACTCATCTGGTCGATGCCCACGACCCAGCGCTCCTAAGGAGGGGAAAACGATGACGCCCGAACGGTTCACTCACCTGGCCGACGCCTACGGCGCCGACCTGCAACGCTGGCCCGCCACCGAGCGCGCCGGCGCCCAGGCGTTGCTGGCCGAGGGTAATCCCGAGCTGGTTGAAGCGCTGAATGAAGCACGCTGGCTCGACGGCTTGCTCGACAGCCACAAAGTGCTGGCGCCAACGCCGGAACTGATCCGACGCATCGTCGCCTCGGCCCCGGTGCCCGCGCCATCCTTTTGGGGCCGGCATCCTGGCTGGTTGTCTCGCCTTGGTTTTGTCGGCGCCGGTCTGGCCGGTATTGCGGCGGGGATGCTGGTGGTTTCACTGAGCCTGCCGCTGCCGTCCGCGTCCGAAACCCTGCCCAGCATCTTTGAGCAGAGCGATGCCGACATCGTCCTGAGTATCAACGCCGAGGAGAGTGACCAGTGAGCCAGCCACCCAAGCATTTCAAAGCCCTGCTGGCGGTGTCGCTGGTGCTCAATGTGTTCCTGATCGGCGGCGCGGTCGGCGGCTTCTATCAATGGCACAGCCAGGCCAGACCCGCACTGGTGTTGCCGCAACATGGCGTGCGTCAGGTGATGATGCAGTTGCCGCCCGCCAAACGTCATCAACTGCGCCAATTGCTGCGCCAGACCCGTGACGACAATCAGTCGCTGATCGCCGCCAGCCGCGAGGCCCGGCTCGACGTGGTGCGTCAGCTCCAGGCGCCGACGCTCGACCGCGCGGCGCTGGACAGCGATCTGGCCAAGGCCCGGGACGCGGACATCGCGTTGCGGGCCAAGGTCGACGCCAACCTCGCGGACTTCGCCGCCACGTTACCGACCCAAGAGCGGCAAACCCTCGCCGACTCGCTGTATGCGCGAGGTAACGCCAAAGGTAAGGCCGCCAATAAAAATTAAGCCCGTGAGCCCGCCATCCAGGTGCCGGCTCTATGAATCAAGGAACTCATTGATGTCACGAGTATTCAAGACCACCGTGATCGCCAGTCTCATGGCGATCACACTCTCAGGCTGCATCGTCGAACCGGTACGCCCGCACCGGCCACCACCGCTGGTTGAAGTCGTCCCGGTCATGCCTGCACCGGGTTATCACTGGGTGGCCGGGCATTATCGTTGGGGGCATAACCAGTGGATGTGGGTGCCGGGGCATTGGCGGGGTTATTGAGTAGAGGCTGAGAATCAAAAGATCGCAGCCTTCGGCAGCTCCTACAGGGATCGTGTATGCCCCTGGATCACGGATGCATGCGATCTTTTGATCTTGCCCTTCAACCCATCATTTCTTTCGATCATAAAAATCACCAAAGCGAATTTTTCAATTCGCCTTGACCTGTTCAGGATGGCAACACTTCTGACAGTCCGGACGAACCCCTCATGAATATCAATCTGGCGATCGCGTGCATGATCGTGGTGTCCTTTGCCATTGCATTGGGTCACGCCTGACCTACTTCGCCGACCCGTCATGGGGTTTGTAGAACGTGAACAGCCCGATCTGCGCAGTCTTGATGTATTCATGCGCCCAATCCGGTTTCACCGTTTTGTCATGAAAATACATCGCGCCGTGGGTCGCATCCGGTAGCTGTTTGTTCAACGCCTTTCGGGCGATTTCCTTGGCCATCGCGTAAGGCGTCTCTTCCTGGGCCGTGTCCGGTTTGCCGTCACACCACCAGGAAAACTGGCAGGCATGCTTTTCCGAGCCCTGCTTGACCACCCCGCACACCGTGTCCGGAAAGCCTTCGTGGCCCAAGCGATTCATCACCACGTTGGCAACGGCTTCCATGTCGGCGGCATCCTTGCCTTTGGCTTCCCAGTAAATACTGCGGGCCAGGCAGGTGATGGCTTCGTCCAGCGGCGCGGTGCCGGCCGGGTCGACCGCCTGGACTTCGGATTGCGTGATTGTCTCGGCTTTTTTCGGCGCCGGAGCCTCAGCGCCCTTATCGGCGGCTTTCTGCTCCAGGACCTGGGCCTTGTCCACGGCGACTTCTTTTTTTTGCTCCTGATCATCAGCGATGACCTGGCCGGCGAACAGGGTGATGGCGAGGCAGGTGGCTATCCACGGAAAGCGCATGATGGGCAGACTCTGTAGGGCGTCGGCGGGCGACTTCGCTTCATTGTAGTCGGCAAATCACGCCCTCAAAGGCCCCAAAAACTGCAAAAAGCCCCTGCCCTGAACCGGACGAAATCGCGCATCATGGGCGCAGTCCGTTCAAGGGGGATTTTCATGCGCGTTCTATCATCCGTTTTGTATGTTGCTGCGTTGTCGTCGGGCCTGGTGTTCGCCACCTCTGCCCAGGCTACCGACGAGAGCGAACTGGTCCAGTCGATCAACACTTACCGCAGCCAGGTGCAGCGTTGCGGCGGCCAGGCCTCGCCCGAGTTGCCACCACTGGCCGCCGACCCGCGCCTGATCCTGCCCGCCAACGGCTTCGTTGACCTGCAACAGTCGATGGCCCGTGCGGGCTATCCGATGGTTAATGTACAGGCCATCACCCTGTCCGGGCCGCGCGATGCGCAGTCGGCCATGAAGGCGGTGCAGGAGAGTTTCTGCCAAGTGGTGCTGAACCCGCAATTCATCGATGTCGGGGTCAGCCGCGCCGGCAGCGAATGGCGCATCGTGCTCGCCCGTCCGCTGCTGAGCGGGCGCTTGGCCGACGCGCAGGTCGAAGGCCAAAAACTCCTGGAACTGCTCAACGCCGCCCGAGCCCAACCGCGTCAGTGCGGTGGCCAACCGTTTGCCGCGACCACGCCGCTGGCCTGGAACGCCACGCTGGGGACCGCCGCCGAAGCCCACAGCCGCGACATGGCCAACAACAATTACTTCGATCACAAGGACCGCACGGGCGGCACACCCGGCGACCGGGCCGAACTGGCCGGCTACAGCTACCAGCAGATCGGCGAAAACATTGCCGCCGGGCAAGACACCACGCGCAAAGTCGTCGATGGCTGGCTCGGCAGCCCGGGACATTGCGCCAACCTGATGAACCCGCAGTTCCGCGAACTGGGCGCCGCGTATGCCGTGGACCCGAAGAGTGACGCGGGGATTTACTGGACCGCGATGTTCGGGACGCCGTGATTCATGAGCAACATGCCCTACTCCGCCACCGAGCCGGCGCAATCAAAACCCCAGGCCATTCCCCTACGCGAAGCCTTTGTGTTTTGGCTCAAGCTCGGCTTTATCAGTTTCGGTGGCCCGGCCGGGCAGATTTCGATCATGCACCAGGAACTGGTCGAGCGTCGGCGCTGGATCTCGGAGCGGCGCTTTCTGCACGCGCTCAACTACTGCATGTTGTTGCCCGGCCCCGAAGCGCAGCAACTGGCAACCTACATCGGCTGGCTGATGCACCGGACCTGGGGCGGCGTGATCGCTGGCGGGCTGTTTGTGTTGCCGTCGCTGTTCATCCTGATCGGGTTGTCGTGGCTGTACATCGCCTTCGGCGACGTGCCGGTGGTGGCCGGGTTGTTTTATGGAATCAAACCGGCGGTGACCGCGATTGTGCTGCAAGCCGCCCATCGAATCGGCTCGCGGGCCCTGAAGAACAACTGGCTATGGGGGATCGCAGCCGCATCGTTCGCGGCGATTTTCGCCTTCAACGTGCCATTTCCGTTGATCGTGCTGGGGGCTGCGGTGATCGGCTACTTCGGTGGACGATTCGCTCCAGAGAAGTTCAGCAACGGCGCCCATCGCGCAGCAAACAAATCCTACGGCCCGGCGCTGATCGATGACGACACGCCAACGCCTGAACATGCACGCTTCAGCGCCACAAAACTGCTGCGCCTGGCCCTGATTGGCGCCATCTTGTGGCTAGTGCCGATGGCTGCGCTCACCGCACTTTTCGGCTGGGACGGCACCTTCACCCAGATGGGTTGGTTCTTCACCAAAGCCGCATTGCTGACGTTTGGCGGTGCCTACGCCGTGCTGCCCTACGTGTATCAGGGCGCGGTCGGCCACTATGGCTGGCTGACGCCGACGCAAATGATCGACGGCCTCGCGTTGGGCGAAACCACCCCCGGACCGTTGATCATGGTGGTGGCGTTCGTCGGCTTTGTCGGCGGCTATGTGCAACAAGTGTTCGGTGCAGACCACCTATTCCTGGCCGGCGCCCTCGCCGCCACGCTGGTGACCTGGTTCACCTTCCTGCCTTCATTCCTGTTCATCCTCGCCGGCGGGCCGCTGGTGGAATCAACCCACAACGAACTGAAGTTCACCGCGCCACTGACCGCGATTACCGCAGCGGTGGTCGGGGTGATCCTCAACCTGGCGTGTTTCTTCGGCTACCACGTGCTCTGGCCGAGCGGCTTGAGCGGTTACCTCGACTGGCCGTCGTTACTGATTGCGATTGCGGCGGCGATTGCCTTGTTTCGCTTCAAGCGCGGGGTGATCGAGGTGTTGATCGGTTGTGGGCTGGTCGGGTTGGCGGTGCATTTACTGCGGTAGCGGATCACCCACAGCGTCCACACCTCAAAGGCATGGACGCCGGGGCACGTCCTCAGTTCGACGCGTGTTTCACCTGGGCTTGCGGCCTCCCTCGCTACAGTCGGTGTTCATCAGGTAGACCGCGTTATCGTTCTTCGCGAGCAAGCCCGCTCCCACAGTTGGTCTCCCTGTGACCTACCTTCTGTGCCTGTCACAAATCCCCTGTGGGAGCGAGGCTTGCCCGCGAAGGCAGCCATTTCTCCGAGTGTACCGACTCGATGTAGGAGCTGCCGAAGGCTGCGATCTTTTGATCTTCAGGACTCGCACCAAAGAAAGATCAAAAGATCGCAGCCTTCGGCAGCTCCTACGGGAAGCGTTTACGGTTTTTTCCGGTTTTGGGACTGCTTCGCAGTCCGACGGGAGCAGGCGGGTCATACGTCCGACTGGACGACTTCAATCCCTAACTGGCGATAACCCTCAAGAATCTCCAGCGCCACCTGACGCTCGGTGATCAGCGTATGGATGCGCTCACACGGCGCGACCACAAAAGGCTCCACCGCGCCCAGTTTGTCCGCCATGGTAACCGCCACCACGTGGGCGGCGCTTTCGAGCATCGCCGCTTTCACTGGCACTTCATCGAAATGCAGGGAGCTGATGCCCACGTCCGGATGAATCGCGCAGACGCCGGTGAACAGCAGGTCAGCCTTGATGCCCTGGAGCAGGCGCAGGGTTTCATGCCCACTGGCGCACATCGTCGCCGGGTTGAGCTGGCCGCCGGCCAGAATCACCTTAATACCTTTGTAGGCCGCCAGCGCAATCGCGATCATTGGCGAGGCCGTGACCGCCGTGATGGCGATGTCCGCTGGCAGCGAGCGGGCGATTTGCAGCGTCGTCGAGCCGGAATCGAACAGCACAATCTGGCCGTCCTGCACCCGCTGCGCCGCGAGTTGTGCGAGGCGGGTTTTCACCTCATCGGTTTCGTTGACCCGGGTGAGAAAGTCCTTGCCGGTGTCCTTGGGTCGCGGCAGCGCCCCACCGTGCACCCGCTGCACCAGACCGGCGCTGTCCAGCTCCGCCAGGTCGCGGCGGATGGTGTCTTCGGACACGGCGAAATGCTGGCTGAGCTCGGAGGCCATGACCTTGCCGTCACGTTCCAGGATCAAGAGGATTTTTTGCCGGCGCAGGGAAGGAAGCTCAAGGACAGAATGCATGCTTATGCCTGTTTTTGCGGGTTTGTGCGAGATTAGCCAAAACGCGGCTTAAACTCAATCGAGCGTTTTGCCGATTTATTTCCCGCTCCTCAGTCCCGGCTAAGTTTCGGCCCGTAGCCTCTCCCTCACGCACTTAAAGCACTTGCTCAGGAGAGACACCCCACATGAACCCGACGCTAGCCGGCTGGCTCAACAAAGTCCCCGAGGTCACGCTGTCATTCTGGGTGATCAAGATCATGTCCACGACCGTGGGCGAAACCGGCGCCGACTTTCTCGCCGTCGATGCCGGCTTCGGCGCGGGCTGGACCAGCATCGGCATGGCCGCCCTGTTGGCCATCGCATTGTTCTGTCAACTGCGCACCAAGGCCTACACCCCTTGGATCTATTGGCTGACCGTGGTGCTGGTGAGCATCGTCGGCACACAGATCACCGACATCCTGACCGACAAGCTCGACGTCAGCCTGTACACCAGCACAGCGATTTTTTCGGTACTGCTGGCGGTCAACTTTTGGGTCTGGTACCGAGTGGAAAACAGCCTGTCGATCCGCGAGATCGTCACCCCACGCCGCGAGTTGTTCTATTGGGCCACCGTGCTCTGCACCTTTGCCCTCGGCACGGCGGCGGGTGACCTGGCCACTGAAGCACTGGGTCTTGGATTCACCGTCGGCGCCGTGATTTTCGGCGCGCTGATCGCCGCCACCCTGCTGGCCTGGCGCATGGGCGGCAATGTGGTGCTGACCTTCTGGATCGCCTACATCCTGACCCGCCCGTTCGGCGCGTCTCTGGGCGACTTGCTGACCCAAGCCAAAACCTATGGCGGCCTCGGCATGGGCGCTACCTGGACCAGCGCGCTGTTCCTGTGCGTCATCGTCATCCTGGTGGCCGTGGCGCAAATCAGCGTTGGCAATCGCAAAACCATCACTCAATAACCCGTTCAAAAGCCACTCAAGGAATCACTTATGCAGCGCGTTCAAAACCTTATTCGTCACGTTTGCATCGTCTCGGCCATTTTCATGCTGAGCATCGCCACCGGTTGCTCGAAACCGGCGGACAAGCCCAAGGCGGGCACGACCTCGGCGGTGGAAATGACCCAGGGCTCAGGCTCTAAACTGGGCGACTTGTCCGAGTTCCGCAGCATCGCCGCCGACGTTGCCGGCCTCGTCGACAAAAATGATCTGCCGGCTGCGAAAACGCGGATCAAGGACCTGGAAACGAGCTGGGATTCGGCTGAAGCCGGGCTCAAGCCCCGCGCCGCGAGCGACTGGCATGTTGTCGATAAAGCCATCGACCGCGCCCTCGACGCCTTGCGTGCCAACAAGCCGCAACAGGCGGACTGCCAAGCCATGATGGCGGAGCTGATGAAGGCGTTCGACTCGATGAAAGGGAAGCAGTAAGCGGGCACAGGTGCTTCAATACAGGCGCGAGGGTCATGACCCTCGCGCCTTTTTTTCGGAGCGAGACATGCGGATATTGCTGGTCGAAGACGACCCGATGATTGGCGATGCGATCCACGGTGCGCTGAACGACGCGGGTTACGCCGCCGATTGGGTGAAGAGCGGCCTCACCGCCCTGTCGGCACTGGAAACACAACACTACGACTTGGTGCTGCTCGACCTCGGCCTGCCCGGCAAGGATGGCCTGGAGGTGTTGGCCCGCATTCGCGCCAACAATAACCCGGTGCCGTTGCTGATCATCACGGCCCGGGACAGCCTCGACGACCGACTGCGTGGCCTCGATGGTGGCGCCGACGACTACCTGCTCAAGCCCTTCGACATCGCCGAGTTGCTGGCGCGGATGCGTGCGGTTTTAAGGCGCAAGGGCGGCACGGCCCTGTCTGTGCTCGACAACGGCGTGGTGTCGCTGGACCTGGTTTCCAAAGAAGCCTCGACCGCTGAGTCTCCCGGTGTCCAGCTCTCGGCCCGCGAGTTCGCGCTGTTGCAGGCATTGCTGATCCGACCGGGCGCGATCCTCTCGCGCAGCGAGCTCGAAGACCGCCTCTATGGCTGGGGCAACGAAGTGGAAAGCAACGCTGTGGAGTTTTTGATCCATGCGCTGCGGCGCAAGTTGGGCAGCCACGTCATCAAGAACGTCAGGGGTATGGGATGGATGGTTTCAAAAAACGCTTGAGTGAATCGGTGCAACTCAGGCTGTCCGTGACCCTGTCGCTGGCGATCCTGATCGTGGCGATAGTGGCTGGCATCTTCGCCTTCGTCTCCGCGTTCGACGAAGCCCATGAAATGCAGGACGACACGTTGCGCCAGGTGGCTGTGTTGTTTGATCGCCAGCACATGACCCTGAAGTATCCGCAAGGCAAAACGATCACCGGCGACGATGAAGAATCCAGGCTGACGATTCAGTACCTGGCCGACGGCAGCCAAGCCTCCGGAACCGATGATGACGCAACGCCGCTGCCCTTCCCGACAACCCTGGCCGACGGCTTGTCCACGCTGAACGTCGGCGGCGAAGCCTTTCGTGTACTGGTCCGGACCACCGCCCGTGGCGAACGCATCGCCGTCGCCCAGGAAACCGGCGCCCGCGACAAGGATGCCCGGGAAAGCGCCTGGCGCAGCCTGCTGCCCTTTCTGGTTTTATTCCCGGTGTTGTTGCTGGTGGTTGGCGATCTGGTGCGCAAGCTGTTTCGCCCCATCGCGGCCCTGTCTCGCGAGATCGACCAACGCGCCGAACAGGAACTGCATCCGATCGACGAAAACCATTTGCCGACCGAAATCCGGCCCTTTGTGGTGGCGATCAATCGCTTGCTCGCACGCGTGGCGAGTGCCATGGAAACCCAGCGCCGCTTTGTCGCCGATGCGGCCCACGAACTTCGATCTCCGCTGACCGCCCTCTCCTTGCAAGCCGAACGCCTGGCGGCCGCCGACATGTCACCCGTGGCCCATGAGCGTCTGGTGCCACTGCGCCGGGGCATCGAGCGCGGCCGCAACCTGATCGATCAACTGCTGACCCTGGCCAAGGCACACTCCGACAGCGGCGCGCCGACCTCGTCGGTTTCGGTGCATGCCGTTTATCGACAGGTGCTGGAGGATCTGCTGCCGCTGGCCGAGATCAAACACCTCGACATTGGCGTCGAAAGCACGCAAGACGTGCAGGTGCTGATCAACGAAACGGACCTGCTGACACTGGTCAAGAACCTGGTGGACAACGCAATTCGCTACACGCCGTCGGGTGGCCGGATCGACCTTTCAGTGACCACCGAACACGGCGCGGCGCTGTTGCAAATCAAGGATTCGGGGCCAGGGATTGCGCCGGAGGAGCGAGAGCGGGTATTCGATCCGTTTTATCGCAGCCTGGGGACTGACGAGGCTGGGTCCGGGCTGGGACTGTCCATCGTCAAGGCGATTGCACAACGCAATGGCGCACGGGTTGAGCTGGGGTATGCCGACGCCACTGAGCAGCGCGGGCTGCGGGTGTCGGTGTGGTTACCCATCGTCGAGAAGTAGATCAGTTGGTTGCCACCCGAGCTGTATTGCCTGAAGTCACCAGCGCTTTGAGCGACGCGTCGAACTGTTTCAAGGCATTCACTTGCAGCTCGGTTTGCTGATCGATCTGCGCGGCAATCTCCGGCGCCGCTTTACCGTGAACCCATACCGAAGGCATCTGCTGTGCACGGGAGCCTTCAGCCTTGCCGATGTATTGCAGGTTCGAATCGTAGAACTTAGCCATGAACCGCGCTTCAACCTGGTTGTTGCGCTTGCTGACCAGACGGCTGTAGGTGTCGAGCATCACCACCACGTCCGGGTGCGCTTGCACCAGCGCGTCGAGGTTGTCGTAGACAGTGACCGAGGAGAATTCTTTCTGTAACGAACCCTTCAACCAGTTGATCGCCAGTGTCGGATCGGAGCTGTTGACGAACGCGTTGCTGATCCGCGAATCGAGCGCAGGGTTCTTGCTACCATTCACCGCCACCTCGTGGTAACGCTCAAGGTATTCAAGGGTGTTGACGGTGTTTTCGCTGTAAAGCACACCCACCGATTGGGAGTGCTTCAGCTCGGCGCTGCTGTCGCCCATCGGCAGGAAATGACAGGCTTGTGGGTCGGCGGCGTAAGCCGGGGCGGTGGCGGCGAAACCACCGGTGAGCACGGCGACAAGGGCCAAAACAGTTGAGATTCTCATCGCGCAGGTTCCTTCAAAAGCGAAATCGGTATGTCGCTATCCTCCTCCGTTGAGGAAAAAACAGAACTCGCATTTTTTGATGATGACTATCGATTGAACGAATGGTCAGGAAAGCCCGGTGTTCAGGCCTGCCTGACAATATCCACCGAGATCTCCACCGCCACCTCCGAGCCTCTGTTTTCAAGCCAGTGGGTGGTGTTCCTGTCCTCGGGCCAACCCAATCCCGGCCCGTAATCCGTGGCAACGCCATTGCGATGGTCCGTGATCGTTCCTTGCAATATGTAGACGGTGCCGGGTCTGTCGATGTGGTTGTGCACCGGCCCGAAGACGCCTCCGGGCTCGATGGTCACCCTGCGCATTCTGAGTTGGCGCCCCGCCATGCCCTCGATCTCGGGACCGAGGTCAATCGTTGCCAGCAACTTCACCGTAACGCCTTTCGTTTCAGGTGCCGCCGGCTCGATGCTCATGGCGCGCTCCACGTATAGCTACAAAGTCTAGTTAGAAGTAGAGACCCTAAAAGGCGTGGCCGGTGGGGAGGCGACAAAAGGTCGATTGCGGGTTAAATCCTCGAGTGATGGGTGTCAGCCCAAACGCACTGACAGTTCAACGTCTTCCCCGAACGGCACGGACAGGTAGCCGTTTGCTGGCGAACGCACATAGGCCAGGTATTCCGGACAGTAATCGGAGTTGTCGGCCACCACCCACGCGCCGGGCTTGAGGCGACTCTCCACCAGGCTCAGGACGTCGCCATACAGGGCTTTGGCGCCATCGAGCAACAGCAAATCGATGGCCTCGGGCAGGTCGGTTGCCAGGGTAGTGAGTGCATCGCCCTCGCGGATTTCCACCAGGTCGCTGACCCCGCCTTCGATAAGGTGTTGGCGGGCCAGGGCGACCTTCGACGATTCGAATTCACTGCCTATCAGGATTCCGCCGCCGTTGTCCCGCAATGCAGCGGCCAGGTGCAACGTTGAAAGGCCGAACGAGGTGCCAAATTCGACGATGGCCCGCGCCTTTGAACTGCGCGCCAGCATGTACAGCAGCTTGCCGGTGTCGCGCGATACGGGCAGCCACATGTCTTTGAGCAGCCCATAGAGTTCAAGGTAGTCGGTCTTGCTGCGCATCAGGCGCTCGCGTTCCTCATTGGAAAAGTCACTGAAAACCGGACTGGTCGCGGCATTGGCTTGTGCGTACAGGCGTTCAATCAGTGGGGCCAGCGGGGCCGAGGTGATGGTGGTCATGGGAGCTTCCGTTTGAAAGTTGAGCGCCTGTTGGCGCGGGGCTAAGATGCGACTAATCCGTCGCATTAAAATTATGCGAGCCATTCGTCACATTCGCTATTCGCATTCGCCCCGAGGCCCGCAGCCCCCATGACCACCCGCCAGACCTCGCAGATTTCCTCACGCAAACAGCCCCAGCAGGCCCGATCAACCGAACTGGTGGCGGCGATCCTGGAGGCGGCTATTCAGGTTTTGGCCAAGGAAGGCGCGGCGCGTTTCACCACTGCCCGAGTGGCGGAAAAGGCCGGCGTCAGCATCGGCTCGGTGTACCAATACTTTCCGAACAAGGCCGCGATCCTGTTCCGGCTGCAGAGCGATGAATGGCAGCAGACCACGCAAATGCTGCGCGGGATTCTGGAGGACGCGGGTAAACCGCCGCTTGAGCGGCTTCGCACGCTGGTCCATGCCTTCATTCACTCAGAGTGCGAAGAGGCCCAGATGCGAGTCGCGCTCAGCGACGCCGCGCCCCTCTACCGTGATGCGCCCGAGGCCCATGAGGTTCGAGCGGCGGGACAACAGATTTTTCAGGACTTTATCCTTGAAGCGTTGCCCGAAGCGGGCGAAGAAGCGCGCGCGTTGGCTTGCGACTTGATCTCCACCACGCTGAGTTCGGTGGGGAAGTCTTTCTCGGGGAGTCCGCGTACCCATGACGACATTGCTGTGTACTCCGATGCCATGGCGGATATGTTTTGCGCCTACATCAGGGCACTCAACCTGCACAATGCCGATCAGTCGAGGGTTTGACCGCCGCAATCCTCGTAGGAGCAAAGCTTGCTCGCGAAGGCGTCGGCACAGTCAAAATCAATGTCGCCTGAGATACCGGTCGGCGTAGGAACGGCCGCAAAACCAGACGGCGCGGGATTTGCTCCCGGCGTTCCGACAAGCCCTCTCGCCACAGAGTTGTAATCACGACCTGACACAGAAAATGGAAACCGGACACTCCCCCGTAGGAGCTGCCGAAGGCTGCGATCTTTTGATCCTGATTGTGAAAGGCAAAATCAAAAGATCGCAGCCTTCGGCAGCTCCTACAGGGATCGAGTTAAGTCGAGTGAACACGGTAGGCGTAGGAGCGGCCGCAAAACCAGACGGCGCGGGATTGCTCCCGGCGTTCCGACAAGCCCTCTCGCCACAGAGTTGTAATCACGACCTGACACAGAAAATGGAAACCGGACACTCCCCCCGTAGGAGCTGCCGAAGGCTGCGATCTTTTGATCCTGATTGTGAAAGGCAAAATCAAAAGATCGCAGCCTTCGGCAGCTCCTACAGGGATCGCGTTAAGTCGAGTGAACACGGTCGGCGTAGGAGCGGCCGCAAAACCAGACGGCGCGGGATTGCTCCCGGCGTTCCGACAAGCCCTCTCGCCACAGAGCTGTAATCACGACCTGACACAGAAATAGAAACCGGACACTCCCCCGTAGGAGCTGCCGCAGGCTGCGATCTTTTGATCCTGATTGTGAAAGGCAAGATCAAAAGATCGCAGCCTGCGGCAGCTCCTACAGGAGTCGCGTTAAGTCGAGTGACCGCGGTCGGCGTAGGAGCGGCCGCAAAACCAGACGGCGCGGGATTGCTCCCGGCGTTCCGACAAGTCCTCTCGCCACAGGTTGTAATCACGACCTGACACAGAAAATAGAAACCGGACACTCCCCCGTAGGAGCTGCCGCAGGCTGCGACCTTTTGACCTTGATTGTGCAAGGCAAGATCAAAAGATCGCAGCCTTCGGCAGTTCCTACCGGAATCGCGTTAAGTCGAGTGAACGCGGTCGGCGTAGGAGCGGCCGCAAAACCAGACGGCGCGGGATGGCTCCCGGCGTTCCCACAAGCTCTCTCGCCACAGAGTTGTGATCACGACCTGACACAGAAAATGAAACCTGACACTCCCCCGTAGGAGCTGCCGCAGGCTGCGATCTTTTGACCTTGATTGTGAAAGGCAAGATCAAAAGATCGCAGCCTTCGGCAGCTCCTACAGGGGCCGGGTCGGGCCTGGGGAGAGGGGTAATGGGCGGTGACCATTCGTCGCAACTGTCAGATCTGACAGTAGCCAAACCCCCGCCCTTTTTCGTGTGATACCTCCATTCCGCCCTGCGGCAAAGGAGCGTTCCCATGACCCGTTTACCCGCACTTGAATCCAGCATGACCGTCAAACCTCGGGCCCTGCGCCCGCCATTATTTCCGGCCAGCACCTCCCTGATCGACCCACCGAACTATGACGGCGGCATTCCGATTCGGGCCCTTGAGGATGGGCTGCGATGCATCATCTCGCCGTGGGAGATGATGGACATCGGCGATGAGGTTCAGCTGTATTGGCAAAACCTCACCTCGCCCGTCGCCACAAAAACCATCCAGTTAGACGACGAAGTCGATAAGCCGGTGGTGCTCCGGGTCGCGAAAAGCCAGGTGCTGGACGGGGACGCGCTACCGGTGTTTTATCGGGTAATACGCCGCAATCAGACACCGGAAGACTCCGAGCCGAAATTGACCTACCTGGTCAAAACCACCCGCCCCGGCGGCTACGATGACAACCCCGAACCGGGGCACTCAGGCCTCCAGTACACCTTCCTCACCGACATTTCCAACGGCATCGACGCCGGCATGGCGGACCAGGGCGTGCAACTGCGCATCGAGCCCTATGAACACATGACCGAGTTTGACCGTATCGTCTGCCGCTGGGGCAGTCAGGAGGTGATTCATTACCCGGTGACCCAGGCGCAGGTCAATGACCCGCTGAACAACCCGATCGTCATCACCTTCACTCGCGAGGTCATTGAACGGGCCGGCGATGGCTCGCGGGTGGTGGTGACGTATCAGGTCATCGATTGCGTCGGTAATTACCCGGATGAGCGCGATTCCTGGGCGCCGTTCAGCTACGTGTTGGTGGATTTGGGGGGCAATCGGCTGGATGCGCCGCTGGTGCTGATGGGCGGCCGGCCCACCAACAACATCGATCTGGACCAGTTAGGCAACGACGATGTCGAGGTGCGGGTCTACACCAATACCACCGATTTCAAGGTGGGTGACAGCCTGCGCCTGACCTGGACCGGCACCCCCGCCCAAGGCTCGCCCATCGTCGTCGGGCCGCTGGTGGAGTTGGTAGACGCCGTGCCGTTTCATTATGACTTCATCATCCCCAACGCCGCCGTCAAAGCCATCGCCCAGGGCTGGGCCACGGTGTCCTACGCGCGGGTGCGTGACGGCGAACCGGACCGCCCCTCGAAAAACGCCAGCGTCAACGTGAAGGGCGACATCAGCCGCTTGCCAGCGCCCAGCGTGGCCCAGGCCCCGGGCGGCACCCTGCCGGCCAACTCGCCTTATGCGACGATTTCGGTTCCGTATTTTGAAGGTCGAAAACCCAGTGACCTGATCACCATCCACTGCCAGGGCCGGCGTCCCGGTGGTGGTGAAACCTACTATTCAATTCGCATCATCGTCGCCGACAGCGACGGCACGGCGCCGATCAGCCGTGACCTGCCCGGCAGCCAGATCGCACCGCTGGACGGCGGTACCTTGAAGCTCTACTACGTGGTCGCCAACGATGACCTGGCCGCGCGCAGCGAACGCGAATCCCTGCCGCTGGAACTCAACGTCGGCGTGGCGGCGCCCGACTTCAATGCACCAGAAATCACCGAAGCCGAGGGCAACGTGCTGCTGCCGGAAAACACCCCAAACGGCGCCAACATCATCGCTCCGTTCAACGTGCCGAGTGACACCCGTGCGGGGGATATCGTTGGGCTGCGCTGGGTCGGTTCGGTCACCGGCGCGCATCCAACTTACGAACTTACGCTGACCAATCAAACTGCTGGCCGGCCAGTGCCTTTTCTGGTTCGGGCGGAGCATATCCACCCCAACGTGAATGGCACGGTGACGGTGGATTACTACCGTAAGCGCGGGGTTGAGATGACACGGTTTTCCCGGGAGCGGGTGTGGCGTGTGGGCAGTGCGCAACTGCACTTGGACCCACCGACGCTGGTCGCACCCGCTACCAACCCGATTGAGGTATTGACCTACGCCAGCGGCGTGACGGTGCGCATAACGTTCACCGGCAATTCCGGCGACAAGGCCCAGTTGAAAGAGCTCAAT
>NZ_JBAGKV010000041.1:0-48277 GCF_037049705.1 Janthinobacterium sp. LPB2021202312-11-4
CTAATGTATTTTGGTGTTTGAACGTAATGTGGCTTGCGACAGCTCCGGGCTTGCCTCCACCCATTTCTAGTTTTCGCCCAGTAATGGTGTAGTCACCGGTTGCGAGGATTCCAATACCGACATTTTTGTGTTTGTCAGTAAATAGCTCTCTGCCACTATAGTCTGCGTTGCGATCTAGCTTGTTAAAAGAGTCTCTAATGTCTATTTTTTTATGTGTTGGAAGCAGGGCTGATTGATTGGTGGATATTTTATCATTAAGAACTATATGAAAAGAAACCTGATTTGATGCGCTGTTAGACTTGATTTCTTGCTCGTTAAGCGCTGGACTGTTGTACAGTAGTGCTACATTTTTGTCTTTGTAGTGTGATAGAAAGCTATTGATGTTGGCCTGTGTTGTTGTTGCCCCAATACAGTAGCCAGGTATCAGCGTTTCATGTTTTACAAATAGATGGTGAGAGTTGTCGCGAAAGGTTTTTTTTGTTGATGGATCTTTAGAAAACTGATGTTGATTAGGGTTTGTAAGAATAACCAGGTTTTTTGCGTTTTTTCCGAAGGCTTCCATGCAACGGTGTATATCGCCAGTGTTGACTAGTACTGGTTCTATTATTGGTATTAGCCCAGTAAAATCAATTTCTTCACTAATGAGAGCTCTTAATGCAAGCAATTCTGATCTGCGAGCGTAAAGATATGGACTATACATTTTTGCATTCCTTGCTGGAGAGTTTTAATAAGTGCGCTAGGAGAAATCGGAATCTAATGCTGTAAGTAATCTTGCTCTCTGAGGGCGCGAAAGAGGTGAGGAATACCCAAGAACTCTTAAGTGGCTAGGGAGGCTCTTCATGAAGTTTACTATTTCGCTTTCGGTTGTGCGTTTCCGCATGGCATTTACATAAATATTGTGTGCAGTTTTCTGATCTAGTGCAGAAAATAGCTTTTCGCAATGACTTCTTATTATTCCGTTAGGCAGTACTATTTTTTCACCTGCTAGTTTTTCCAGTGCAGGCAAGTATTCGTCCCTGCGCAGCATTCTAAAAATTATTTGAGGATTAATGTTGTTCATGTTGCTAGTTGCTTGCTTTATAACGGATAAGCTATCGTTTTTTGTTAGTGATAAAACGCCAACGTGTGCTTCTGTTCTATCGGCGTAACGTTCAGCCTGCTGCGGGTGAGCTATGATATATATATTTTCGAAGGCTTTTGAATAGTCGGGGGTTTGAGATGTTAGTCGGCGAGGGCTGTCGAACTCGGTTTTTATTTCGTATGCTGTTGATGTGCCGTTGAATACAGCCGCATCTACTATGGATCTGCCAACAGGTAGTTCGATCGAAAGGGCTGATGTGTGAGGGCTATGACGACCAAAAACTATTCGGTCAGCGATAGCGGATTTGTATACATATTCGCTTCTGTAGTTTTTTCTTATTGAATTGAACGCGTAGGCATATAGATCTTTAACTTTTGTCAATGTCTGTGTTTGTTTTAAATTCAAATATGGTTCGAAGAGCGTGCGTGGATCCTCACCGCGAGCGAGCGATGTAAATGTTGTCCGATTGAGAATCCTTGCAAGGAATCGTGCGTGGTCTATATCAAATTGCATGCCGATTTCCGGAGTATATTTGTGATAAGGCTAGCGCAGTGTAGCAGGTGATGTTGAGCGTGAGAGGAGGCGGAGCAGGGAGTCGGATCTTTTTTGTGATTTTCCACTAGAGCACTCAGCCATAAAAAAGGGCCGCCATTGGCGGCCCTTTCGGACGTCCCCGTCTAGCCTGAAATCAATCCCAGCTAAGCGCACCACCAGTCTGATACTCAATAACCCGAGTCTCAAAGAAATTCTTCTCTTTCTTCAAGTCCATAATCTCGCTCATCCAAGGGAACGGGTTCGTCGTCCCTGGATACTCTTCCTTCAACCCAATCTGCGACAAACGACGGTTAGCGATGAACTTGAGGTAGTCCTCCATCATCGCAGCGTTCATGCCGAGTACGCCGCGAGGCATGGTGTCACGCGCATATTCGATTTCAAGTTGGGTGCCTTGCAGAATCATCTGCGAAGCTTCTTCCTTCATTTCAGCATCCCACAAGTGTGGGTTTTCGATTTTGATCTGGTTGATCACGTCGATGCCGAAGTTCAGGTGCATGGATTCGTCGCGCAGGATGTATTGGAACTGCTCGGCGACGCCGGTCATTTTGTTGCGGCGGCCCATGGAGAGGATTTGGGTGAAGCCGCAGTAGAAGAAGATGCCTTCCAGAACGCAGTAGTAGGCGATCAGGTTGCGCAGCAACTCTTTGTCGGTTTCGACGGTGCCGGTTTCGAACTTCGGATCGGAGATCGAACGGGTGTATTTGAGGCCCCAGGTGGCTTTTTTCGCGACCGATGGGATCTCGTGGTACATGTTGAAGATCTCGCCTTCATCCATGGCCAACGATTCGATGCAGTACTGGTAGGCGTGGGTGTGGATCGCCTCTTCGAACGCCTGGCGCAGGATGTACTGGCGGCATTCCGGGTTGGTGATCAGGCGGTACACGGCCAGGACCAGGTTGTTGGCAACCAGGGAGTCGGCGGTGGAGAAGAAGCCGAGGTTGCGCATGACGATGCGGCGTTCGTCGTCGGTCAGGCCTTCCGGGTCTTTCCAGAGGGCGATGTCGGCGGTCATGTTGACTTCTTGCGGCATCCAGTGGTTTGCGCAACCGTCCAGGTACTTCTGCCAGGCCCAGTCGTACTTGAATGGCACGAGTTGGTTGAGGTCGGCGCGGCAGTTGATCATGCGCTTTTCATCGACAGCGACACGGGCCGAGGCGCCTTCGAGTTCAGCCAGGCCTTCGGCGATGTCGAGGTTGTCCAGGGCAGCTTTGGCACGGGCAATGGCGGCGGAGTCGGACGCGGTGACGGCACGCGCTTCTTGGGCGGCGACGCCACCGGCGGTGTCGAGGCGGTCCATGTTGGCTTCAGTGGCGTGGCCGGCGTTGGCGCCTTTTACCACGACTTCGCCCGTGTCTTCTTTGTCGAATTCGTCCCAGCTCAGCATGACGTGTCGTCTCCTGCGTGAGGGCCTGTAGCCCGTGTGATGGTTTTTCACACGGCGTACGGCCGCGTTGGATCTAAAGGAATCGTTTTTTGCAGCAGCTATACGCAGGCAATAAACACAAAATCGTACGGGTTTCCGAAGCCTCTGATGGGCGCAGATAGCGTGAACGGCTTCTGCGTGGACTTCAGACTGGCTTTTCACCCCTGTAAGGGAATATTGCAGGCCCGTTTGAGGCCGCATTATAGGGAAAAAAACAGGGCTGTGGTGCGACGAAGTGGCGCTGAGAAGGGGTGGCGGGGGGAGGTTTTTCGGTTGGAGCGAGGGTTTACAGGGCTTTGGCTGGAAATCGCGGGTGCAGATTTTTTTTCATAAATTTTGGTGCAAGGTTTTTTTTGTTCAAAAAACAGCCAGAAAACACGTTTTTCACTACATGTAGTGTTTTAGGTTGCGTTTCGACGGCTCCAGACACAACTAAGCCCGACCGAAGTCGGGCCCTAATGTCGCGTTCAGCCATTAGCTGAAACGGGCAGCGCCTACACGATCAGCACCATCAGCCGCAACCTTGGCCGCGCCAATGTGATCGGCACCATCGGCAGCGACCTTGGCGGCGCCAATGTGGTCGGCACCGTCGGCAGCCAGTTTGGCCGCGCCAGTGTGGTCAGCACCGTCGGAAGCGACAGACGCCGAGCCGGTGTGGTCGTAACCGTCGGAAGCGAGTGCCGCATCGCTGGTAAAAACAGCCGAGCCAGTGCGGTCATAACCGTCGGCGGCGAAGGCGCTGCCGGCCAGTACGGAGAGGGTCAGGGCGAGGATCAGTTTGGTTTTCATGGTGGTGGCTCCAGGTTCGTTGGCGTTGTGCCTTGGGTGTGGACTTCATGCTACGCCAACTAAGTTGATTAAAAAGCGCAAATAATCGCACTTAACAATCGTATTATTCGATGTATACGGTTCGGCGCTTCATCTGCCTTGAAAAGCGAGGCGGGTGGGTCGAACCGTTAAGGGAGTTGCGGGTGATTAGCCGTTAGAGCAGCCGTTGCCCATGACGCTGTAACGCAGGATGTGGCGTTGGCCTTTAGAGTCGTCGTATTCCATTTTCATCGGAACAACTTCACAGACGTTTGGCACTTCGCTCATGGACACGATGTTGGCGATATCCAGGTGGGTGGAGTAAGTGTATTCCTCAACGATCACCGGTTTTTGCTGTGCAGCATCAGTCGGGGCCTCGTCTGCCATGGCGGTTGCGCACAGACTGCTGAGGGCCAGAACTAATAAAGCTTTCATTTCAAATTTACCTTTCTAAGGTCGAGTGGGGTCACGCAATCTTTTTAGGATTGCGTGTGGAACTTCAGTACTTGGTGTTTGATTAACTGCCTTCGTGGGGGCTGCAACTTGGTTAATCAGGGTTGCCTTGTTGGCGAGGTGGATTTTAGGCGTGGGGTTTGGATTCATATAGCCGTGGTTTTGATAAACACCTTTCGTGTTTTTCGTAACAATCCCTCGAAAGATCAAAAGATCGCAGGCTTCGCCAGCTCCTACAGGGGCGCGGGGCCTTGGAATACGGGGTTTCAGGGGGGAAGGAGGGGTAATCAGGGCGTTTTGTAGGGGCTTGTTACTACCATCGTCGAATGGTTCTATAGGCCCGTCCCGGCTACAACAGGGTCATACAAAAACAACTATTTCACCGAGGTAAGAAAGATGAGTGCGGCTTCTTTGTATCCCGTTCGTCCCGAGGTAGCAGCCAATACGCTGACTGACGAGGCCACCTATAAGGCCATGTACCAGCAGTCGGTCGTCAACCCGGATGGCTTCTGGCGCGAACAAGCCAAGCGCCTCGACTGGATCAAGCCTTTCACCACGGTGAAGCAGACGTCCTTCGACGATCACCATGTCGACATCAAGTGGTTCGCCGATGGCACCCTGAACGTTTCCTACAACTGCCTCGACCGTCATCTGGCCGAGCGCGGCGATCAAATCGCGATTATCTGGGAAGGGGATGACCCGGCCGAGAGCCGCAACATCACCTACCGCGAGTTGCACGAAGAAGTCTGCAAGTTCGCCAACGCCTTGCGCGGCCAGGATGTGCACCGCGGCGACGTGGTGACTATCTATATGCCGATGATCCCCGAAGCCGTGGTCGCCATGCTGGCCTGCACCCGGATCGGCGCGATTCACTCGGTGGTGTTCGGCGGTTTCTCGCCGGAAGCCCTGGCAGGTCGCATCATCGACTGCAAATCCAAAGTGGTGATCACTGCCGACGAAGGCATTCGTGCCGGCAAGAAGATCCCGCTCAAGTCCAACGTCGACGACGCGCTGACCAACCCGGAAACCAGCAGCATCCAGAAAGTCATCGTGTGCAAGCGCACCGGTGGCGACATCAAGTGGAACCAGCATCGCGACATCTGGTACGAAGACCTGATGAAAGTGGCGGGCAGTGTCTGCGCGCCGAAAGAGATGGGCGCCGAAGAAGCGTTGTTCATCCTTTATACCTCCGGCTCGACAGGCAAGCCGAAGGGCGTGCAGCACACCACCGGCGGTTACTTGCTGTATGCGGCAATGACCCACGAGCGCGTGTTCGATTACCGTCCGGGCGAAATCTACTGGTGCACCGCCGACGTCGGCTGGATCACCGGCCACACCTACATCGTCTACGGCCCGCTGGCCAATGGCGCGACCACGTTGCTGTTCGAAGGCGTGCCGAACTATCCGGACATCACCCGGGTGGCGAAGATCGTCGACAAGCACAAGGTCAACATCCTCTACACCGCGCCGACCGCGATCCGCGCGATGATGGCTTCCGGCACCGCCGCTGTTGAAGGCGCTGATGGCAGCAGCTTGCGTCTGTTGGGTTCGGTCGGTGAACCGATCAACCCGGAAGCGTGGGATTGGTACTACAAGAACGTCGGCCAGTCCCGTTGCCCGATCGTCGACACCTGGTGGCAGACCGAAACCGGCGCGACCCTGATGAGCCCATTGCCGGGCGCTCATGGCTTGAAACCAGGTTCGGCGGCGCGTCCGTTCTTCGGCGTGGTGCCAGCCTTGGTGGACAACTTGGGCAACATCATCGAAGGCGTTGCCGAGGGTAACCTGGTGATTCTCGATTCGTGGCCAGGTCAGGCGCGCACGCTGTATGGCGATCATGACCGCTTCGTTGACACCTACTTCAAGACTTTCCGTGGCATGTACTTCACCGGTGACGGTGCGCGACGTGACGCCGATGGTTACTACTGGATCACCGGTCGTGTGGATGACGTACTTAACGTGTCCGGTCACCGCATGGGCACAGCCGAGATCGAAAGCGCGATGGTTGCTCACCCGAAAGTCGCCGAAGCGGCGGTGGTCGGTGTGCCGCACGACATCAAGGGCCAGGGCATTTATGTCTACGTCACCCTGATCGGTGGCGAAGAGCCAAGCGAGCAATTGCGCCTGGAACTGAAAAACTGGGTACGTAAAGAGATCGGTCCGATTGCTTCGCCGGATGTCATCCAGTGGGCGCCGGGGCTGCCGAAAACCCGTTCGGGCAAAATCATGCGCCGCATCCTGCGCAAGATTGCCACTGCCGAATACGACGGGTTGGGGGATATCTCCACCCTGGCCGATCCGGGTGTGGTGCAGCATTTGATTGATACCCACAAGACCATGAACGCCGCGTAAGCCGCGTTTGGCGTCATCGAAGCCCCGCCCGGTATTGCACCTGGCGGGGTTTTTTTGTTGAAGATCAAAGGATCGCAGCCTTCGGCAGCTCCTACAGGGGAGCGCGCTCGGCGTAGGAGCTGCCGAAGGCTGCGATCTTTTGGTGTTGATTTTCAACCAATAATTATCGACTTCATCCGTAGGTGATTTCCCACTGTTACCCGTCGCCTCTCAAGTAACTAAATGTGTAACCTCGCGCCCGACGACGGGGCATTGGGAAACGCAAAGCCCCACATGTGGGCGTCTCCAGCCCCTCTGAAAAATAAGACACAACGCTGTGCTTGCCGGATTAGAAGGGTTTGCCAATAATGGGCCCGCAATTTGCAATATATATCGGTTAACAATCTTTTGCTCTTGCATGAAATTGCAAGGCTGTCAACGTGCTCAAGCGCCATTCTCAGTGCATCTGTAATTTGTTGTCGCATTGAAGAAATATCGGCTTCGGGCCTGTCGTTAGAATGCCGATCACTCGCTCGTCGTTGCTCGTGTTGAATTCAACGCAGCTTTCCTACGACGCAGCACCGCTTTGCGGTTTAACCCATTCGCATATTGGGCATTAGCTCACTCTGCCGTTTTGCCCTTTACCGATGGAGTCCCAAGATGAAGAAACTTGTGCTGCTTGGCGCCCTGGCACTGTCCGTGCTGTCCCTGCCGACCTTCGCCGATGAAAAGCCTCTGAAAATCGGTATCGAAGCAGCTTACCCTCCGTTCGCCTCCAAGGCGCCGGACGGCAGCATCGTTGGTTTTGACTACGACATCGGCAACGCCCTGTGCGAACAGATGCAGGTCAAGTGCGTATGGGTCGAGCAAGAGTTCGACGGTCTGATCCCGGCACTCAAAGTGCGCAAGATCGACGCGATCCTGTCGTCCATGTCGATCACTGAAGATCGCAAGAAGTCCGTGGACTTCACCAACAAGTACTACAACACCCCGGCACGTCTGGTCATGAAGGCGGGCACTCAAGTCAGCGATGGCCTGACCGAGCTCAAGGGCAAGAACATCGGCGTGCAACGTGGTTCGATCCACGAGCGTTTCGCCCGTGAAGTCCTGGCCCCGCTGGGTGCCGAGATCAAGCCTTACGGTTCGCAGAACGAAATCTACCTCGACGTGGCCGCCGGCCGCCTCGACGGCACCGTGGCAGACGCTACGCTGCTGGATGACGGTTTCCTGAAAACCGACGCCGGCAAAGGTTTCGCCTTCGTTGGCCCGGCCTTCACCGACGTCAAATACTTCGGCGACGGCGTGGGTATCGCGGTTCGCAAGGGTGACGCGCTCAAAGACAAGATCAACGGTGCGATCGCTGCCATTCGCGAGAACGGCAAGTACAAGCAAATCCAGGACAAGTACTTCGCCTTCGATATCTACGGCAAGTAACACGTCCCCGCGACAAGTCTGAAATGGCGCAAGCAACAGGATCTCTGAGGTTTGCGCCATTTTTTCATCCCAACTTTCGAGGACCTGAATCATGTTGAAAGGCTACGGGGCTGTCATCCTCGATGGCGCATGGCTGACGCTTCAGCTCGCCTTGTCGTCCATGGTCTTGGCCATCGTTCTGGGTCTGATCGGCGTTTCGCTGCGTCTGTCCCCGATTCGCTGGCTGGCCTGGCTGGGCGACCTGTATTCCACGGTGATCCGCGGGATTCCCGACCTGGTGCTGATCCTGCTGATTTTCTACGGCGGTCAGGACCTGCTCAACCGCGTCGCACCGATGCTTGGCTTTAACGACTACATCGACCTGAACCCATTGGCGGCCGGTATCGGCACCCTGGGCTTCATCTTCGGTGCGTACCTGTCCGAAACCTTTCGTGGCGCCTTCATGGCGATCCCCAAAGGTCAGGCAGAAGCCGGCATGGCTTACGGCATGAGCAGTTTTCAGGTGTTCTTCCGGGTGTTGGTGCCGCAGATGATTCGTCTGGCGATTCCGGGTTTCACCAACAACTGGCTGGTATTGACCAAGGCGACCGCGCTGATTTCGGTGGTGGGCCTGCAAGACATGATGTTCAAGGCCAAGCAGGCGGCAGATGCCACCCGCGAGCCTTTCACCTTCTTCCTCGCAGTGGCGGCGATGTACCTGGTGATCACCAGTGTCTCGTTGCTGGCATTGCGTCACCTTGAGAAGCGCTACTCGGTAGGCGTAAGGGCGGCTGATCTATGATCTTCGACTACAACGTCATTTGGGAGGCCCTGCCGCTGTACTTCGGCGGCCTGGTCACCACCCTGAAATTGCTCGCGCTGTCGCTGTTTTTCGGTCTGCTGGCGGCCCTGCCGCTGGGGCTGATGCGCGTGTCCAAGAACGCCGCCGTCAACATGAGCGCCTGGCTGTTCACCTACGTGATCCGCGGCACGCCGATGCTGGTGCAACTGTTTTTGATCTACTACGGTTTGGCGCAATTCGAAGCGGTACGGGAAAGCTTCCTGTGGCCGTGGCTGTCCAGCGCGACGTTCTGTGCGTGCCTGGCCTTTGCGATCAACACCAGCGCCTACACCGCCGAAATCATTGCCGGCAGCCTGCGTGCGACGCCGAACGGTGAGATCGAAGCGGCCAAGGCCATGGGCATGTCGCGCTACAAAATGTACAAGCGCATCCTGCTGCCGTCGGCCCTGCGCCGGGCGCTGCCGCAGTACAGCAACGAAGTGATCATGATGCTGCAGACCACCAGTCTGGCGTCCATCGTGACCCTGATCGACATCACCGGTGCCGCACGCACGGTCAACGCCCAGTTCTACTTGCCGTTCGAGGCGTACATCACTGCTGGCGTGTTCTATCTGTGCCTGACATTCATTCTGGTGAAACTGTTCAAACTGGCCGAGCGCCGCTGGCTGGGCTACATGGCCCCGCGGAAGCACTGATATGGAACGCATCGATCATTCATTGCCGTGGAGCCACCTGGGCAGCGAACGCCAGATTTCGGTGTTCCGCTTCGGTAGCGGCGAACGCAAGGCCTACATCCAGGCCAGCCTGCACGCCGATGAACTGCCGGGCATGCGCACCGCGTGGGAGCTGAAAAAGCGTTTAGGTGAGCTCGAGACCCAAGGCTTGCTCAACGGTGTCATCGAACTGGTACCAGTGGCCAACCCACTGGGCCTCGGTCAACTGCTGCAAGGCAATCATCAAGGGCGTTTCGAAGCGGGCAGCGGCAAGAACTTCAACCGCGATTTCGTCGAGCTCAGCGCACCAGTGGCCGCCGAGCTGGAAGGGCGCCTGGGGGATGATCCGCACGCCAATATCCGCTTGATCCGCCAGGCCATGAGCGATGCGCTCGTTGCATTGCCTCCGGCGGCGAGTCAGTTGCAAGGCATGCAGCGGGTTTTGCTCAGCCATGCCTGCACCGCCGACGTGGTGCTGGATTTGCATTGCGATGCTGAAGCCGCGTTGCACATGTACGCCTTGCCGCAACACTGGCCGCAATGGCGTTCGCTGGCCGCGCACCTGGACGTGAAAGTGGGTTTGCTGGCGGAAGATTCCGGCGGCAGCTCGTTCGACGAAGCCTGTTCGCTGCCGTGGCTGCGTCTGTCGCGCCAGTTCCCGGACGCGCAGATTCCCCTGGCTTGCCTGGCGACCACCATTGAGCTGGGCGGGCAGGCTGATACCGGTCGCCCGCAAGCCCAGGCGCACGCCGAAGGCATTCTGGCGTTTCTCGCCGAGCAAGGCCTGATCAGCGGCGAATGGCCAAAACCGGCGCAAGAGGCCTGTGAAGGCATGCCGTTCGAAGGCACCGAATTGTTGTTCGCGCCGCACCCCGGTGTGGTGAGTTTCCTGCGTAAACCCGGTGAGTGGATTGAAGCCGGGGATGAGATTTTCGAAGTGATCGATCCGTTGGCGGATCGCGTCAGCACGGTGTGTGCTGGTACGTCCGGGGTGCTGTTTGCCATTGAACGGCTACGTTATGCCCAACCCGGTTTCTGGCTGGCCAAGGTGGCGGGGCGCGAAGCGCTGCGTCACGGGCGCTTGCTCAACGACTGACTGACTGTTTTTGTGAGAACCGACCGCATGTACAAACTTGAAGTCCAAGACCTGCATAAACGCTATGGCAGTCACGAAGTGCTCAAGGGCGTGTCCCTGAAAGCGGCGGCTGGCGATGTGATCAGCATCATCGGCTCCAGTGGCTCCGGCAAAAGTACTTTCCTGCGCTGCATCAACCTGCTCGAGCAGCCGCACGCGGGCAAGATTCTGCTCAATAACGAAGAGCTGAAACTGGTGGCCAACAAGGAAGGCGCGTTGAAAGCCGCCGACCCGAAACAGCTGCAACGCATGCGTTCGCGCCTGTCGATGGTGTTCCAGCATTTCAACCTGTGGTCGCACATGACCGCGCTGGAAAACATCATGGAAGCGCCGGTCCATGTGCTCGGTATGACCAAGGCTGAAGCCCGCGAGAAGGCTGAGCACTACCTGAACAAGGTCGGTGTGGCCCATCGTAAAGATGCATACCCGGGACACATGTCCGGCGGCGAACAACAGCGTGTGGCGATTGCCCGTGCGCTGGCGATGGAGCCTGAGGTGATGCTGTTTGACGAGCCGACCTCGGCCCTCGACCCGGAACTGGTGGGCGACGTGCTGAAAGTCATGCAGGCCCTGGCCCTGGAAGGCCGGACCATGGTGGTGGTGACCCACGAAATGGGCTTCGCCCGTGAAGTGTCGAACCAGTTGGTGTTCCTGCACAAAGGTGTCGTCGAAGAAAGCGGCAACCCGCGTGAGGTGCTGGTCAATCCACAGTCCGAACGTTTGCAGCAATTTCTCTCGGGCAGCCTGAAGTAAACCGAACTCCCGTTGTGCACCGGGATAGTGCATGCTTCGCAACCTGGAGGCTGACCCGAATCACCCGTAGGAGCTGCCGAAGGCTGCGATCTTTTGACCTTGATCTTGAAAATCAACAGATCGCAGCCTCGTTTCACTCGACAGCTCCTACAGGGGCAGCGATACGGTTCCGGTAGGAGCTGCCGAAGGCTGCGATCTTTTGATCTTGATTTTTAAAATCTAAAGATCGCAGCCTCGTTTCACTCGACAGCTCCTACAGGGACAGCGATACGGTTCCGGTAGGAGCTGCCGAAGGCTGCGATCTTTTGACCTTGATCTTGAAAATCAACAGATCGCAGCCTCGTTTCACTCGACAGCTCCTACAGGGACAGCGATACGGTTCCGGTAGGAGCTGCCGAAGGCTGCGATCTTTTGATCTTGATTTTTAAAATCAACAGATCGCAGCCTCGTTTCACTCGACAGCTCCTACAGGGGCAGCGATACGGTTCCGGTAGGAGCTGCCGAAGGCTGCGATCTTTTGATCTTGATCTTGAAAATCAACAGATCGCAGCCTCGTTTCACTCGACAGCTCCTACAGGGGCAGCGATACGGTTCCGGTAGGAGCTGCCGAAGGCTGCGATCTTTTGATCTTGATTTTTAAAATCAACAGATCGCAGCCTCGTTTCACTCGACAGCTCCTACAGGCGGGGCGATACGGCTCCTGCGGTTGATCTTTGTTGGTTTCGAGATATGCGTTCATTTACGGGCTAGCATTGGCCCATGCCTTCATCACTGTTCTTCGTTTCGGATTGCCCGCCATGACTGCCCATCGAATTGGTTTCCTGATTTGGCCCAGCACTAAAGCTCTGACGCTTGCGCTGGCTGAGGAGGCCTTGCGTGTCGCTCAGCGTGTGCATCCGGACGTTGTCTACGAACTGTCGTTCTTGCAGGCCGAACCGCCAACCGAAGGTGCCTGGCAATTGCCCGGTGAGCCGTGGGCCGGCAAGCTCGAAAATTTCCAGAAGTTATTTCTGCTCGCCGATGAGCCGCCGACCACACTCGCGCCGGCGCTCAGCAGTTCGCTCAAACAACTGGTGCGTGCCGGTTGCGTGATCGGTGGTTTGTCCGCCGGTGTTTACCCGTTGGCCCAGCTCGGTCTGCTCGACGGTTATCGCGCGGCTGTGCATTGGCGCTGGCAGGACGATTTCGCCGAACGCTTCCCGAAAGTCATCGCCACCAGTCACCTGTTCGACTGGGATCGTGATCGCCTGACTGCCTGCGGTGGCCTGTCGGTACTCGACTTGCTGCTGGCGGTGCTGGCCCGTGATCACGGCGCCGAACTGGCCGGTGCAGTGTCGGAAGAACTGGTGGTCGAACGCATCCGTGAGGGCGGCGAACGCCAGCGCATCCCGCTGCAAAACCGCCTCGGCTCCAGCCATCCGAAGCTCACCCAAGCGGTGTTGCTGATGGAAGCCAACATCGAAGAACCCCTGACCACCGACGAAATCGCCCAGCATGTGTGCGTGTCCCGCCGGCAGTTGGAACGGATCTTCAAGCAATACCTCAACCGTGTGCCGAGCCAGTACTACCTGGAACTGCGCCTGAACAAGGCCCGGCAGATGTTGATGCAAACCAGCAAGTCGATCATCCAGATCGGCCTGTCGTGTGGCTTCTCTTCGGGGCCGCATTTCTCCAGCGCCTATCGCAACTTCTTCGGTGCCACGCCGCGGGAAGATCGCAACCAGCGGCGCAGCAGCAGTCCATTCGAGTTGTCGTCAGTGCCATCGGAACGCGGTTGACGCTGGCGGGTATTTAACCCGATTGCCTCATTGCTCGGTCTCCGAATCGTCTGAGTTGGACGCGTTGACTTCGGCAGTAATGATGACTTCCTCAAGACCAAAGTCAGTGCCTGTCTGTTTGAAATAAGCCCTGAGCAGCACCAGGCTTTGTTCGGAAATCGGATTGCCACTCAAGTTGATGCTCTCGGCAATTTCCATGGGCAGTTCGAGGATGTCGCTGGGTATTTCCTGAATGGCGTTGTCACTCAGGTTGGCGATGTCCAGTCCCTGTAGATTCACCAGCCCCGGCGGGAATTCGCTGATGTGGGTGTCGTTGAGCATCAGCGTCGACAGCTCTGACATCTGACTGACGTCGGGTGTCAGCAGCAGCGGGTTGCCGCTCAAGTCCAGAAAATCCAGGCGCTCCATGCCGGCCAGGGCCGCGACGGTCTCGGCGGTCAGGCTGACGCGGCATTCAGGTAATGACAACGCCACCAGTTCCCCCATGTGAAACACCGACTGCGGAATATTGCCCAAACGGTACTCCCGAATGGTCAGGCCTTTGAGTTTGGGGAAGCACCTGAGGAACCCGTCAGACACGGACGTCAGCCCGTCTTCGCTCTGCAAATACAGGTGGGAGATGTGGCTGAAGTCAGCGCTCAGGGTGGGCAGTTCCCCCGTCAACGCCAGTGACAGGTCAAGTTCATGGGTGGGTTCGAGGGCCTGATTGAATTCGTCCAGTTCACTTTCCCGACGCCAGCCTTGCTCAAGCAGGTGTTTGAACTCGTCCCGTGCGCTGTGCTCGATCATCAGTTGTTCGGCGCTGAAGGGCTCGCCACTGACCGGGTGTACGGCGGGCAGGTCGCCGGACCAGGCGGCCAGGGTTGCGGTCAGTGTGGCGTATTCGGTTTCCAGTCGAGCGAGTTCGGTACGGCCGGTTTCCAGGGTGCCGGGCAGGCGATAGAAAAAGTCGCTGGCCTGTTCGAGGTCCAGTTGTGGGTACAAGCGGGTTATGCGATCAAGGTCGGCTTGTGGGGCGTACACCGCAAGGTCCTGGCCGGTCTTTTGAAAATACGCTTTTATCCGGTCGCGGGTGACAGTCGTCAGCGGGTTGCCGGCGAAGTCGAACGCTTTGCTGATGCTCCCGGGCAAATCGAACAGTTCGGCAGGCAAGTCGCTGATCAGGTCGTCGGTGAAAATGGCCGTTTTAACGGGCACCCGCAGCAGGCCCGGCGGCAGGCTGGAAATGCCGGTTTCGGCCAGGTCGATGTAGTCGAGTTCCGCCATGGCCTGGACACTGAAGACGCGTCCGAGCGGATTTTTGTACAGCTCCAGTGTTCGCATGCGGCTCAGCGAGGCCAGGGACGCCGAGCTTTCGGCGGTCAGGGTGATGCCGCAGTTGCTGAGAATCAACTGGGTCAGATGGGGCATTGAGAACACGCTGTCGGGCACGGTGTTCAGGGCGATGTTGCGCACCTCCATGCGGCGCAACCCGGTGAAATGACGCAGGAATTGCTGGGCGCCACGGGTCGCTTCATTACCTTCGAGGGTCAGGAAGGCGACATGGCTGAAGTCCGCGTCGATCGCCGGCAACTCGCCGATGATGGGCCGGGTGAATCTGAACATGTAACCGCGATCACCCACATCCGTGTCGTCGTCATTGAGGGCGGTCTGGCGGCGCCAGCAGCGTTGCAGCTCGTCCATGAACATCGCGCGATTGAGCTGCGCGGCCTCGTAGTGCGCGGGCGTGAGCCGGGCCCCGGTTTCCGGATGGAAGTGCGGGGTGGCGTTGATCCAGATGCGCAAGCTGTCGGTCATCCGGTTGTATTCGCCGAGCAGGCGCGAGAGTTCCATTCGCGCTCCGGCCGGGTGGCTTTGCAGTGTGCGAACGACGTCTTCGACTTCGGCGGTATTGAGGGCGGGGTAGAGTTCGCGAACCCGGTCTTGCAAGGTGTGAGTGCCAGGGTTGAGGCGAGGGTAGCCGTCGGCACCGCCGGGCAGGCGCATGGTTTTCGAGTCGTAGCGGGGTTTGCGCTGTGGGTGGGGTGACAGCACCTGCTGCAGTTCTTCGTATCCCAGCGCATGTTCGCTAATCGTTTGCCTGAGCCGTGTGCCTTGGCCGATTTCCAGCTGCATGGCCTTGCGCTCGCTGTCGGGAAGCGCCCGCAGCAGGCAGTCGTAGAAATCTTCGGCGCCCGAGAGTTGTTCGCCGATATCGTTGAAGGCCTGGTAATGCCCGTCCTCCAGTTGGACCAGCACTTTGCTGACCGGCGCCTGGGGTTTGCCGATGCGTTCCAGGTGTTCGCCACTGAAGGAAAACCGGTTCAGGTCAATCCGGATCTCGCCTGACCAGCCGGGCACGCGCGGCAGTGAATGCAGGGCCAGTCGGGCGGTGTCGGTGTTGTGTTGCGCGGCCAGTTCCAGGCTTTCACGGGCACGGACCGCGCGTACTTGTTGTTGCGCCCAACGCGCCAATTCCTTGAGGCGCGCCGGTACGACACCGTCCTCCAGTTGTTGCAGTTCGGTGCCGCTGGCCTTCATCAGCAACTCTTCGGCGACACTCGCCGGCAGGCCGGGTGTGGTGTCGATGAGGCGCTGCGCCAGCGGGTCGACGTTGAGTTCCAGCGCCCGGTAACGGGCCTCGAAAATCGAGACGTGTCGATCCCGGGCGATTTCCGCCAGCCTGGTCCTCAGTGCATGGGTTCGCGCTTGAAGGCTGACGGCGGGTGCGCCGAACGCTTCCTCGAACAGGGTTTTCATTTCAGCGCTGTCGAGGTATCGCAGCGCGGTGTTCAAGACATCGCCGTCGCTTGGCTTGACCTCATATACGCGTACATCGCGGGTGAGGCTGTTGCTGCTTTGCCATAACGTGTCGCCGCGCCCGTCGATCAGTCGCAGCGCCTTGGCTTGCGGCCACGGCAGATGCTCAGTCAACAGTTGCAGTTGGGTTTGCGGGTCGGCGCTCAGGTAGGTGTCGGCGTGGTCACTGCCGATGCGTTCGATGAAAGTGCGAATGGCTTTGTCGAGCTTGAAACGCTTGAGTGTGTCGGCCAGCAACGGCGGCAATGGCTCGTGATTGACATGCATTTTGCGCAAGGCATCTTCGTGATAGCCACTGATGCGCAGCACTTGCTCGCGTTCTGTGGCGGACAGCGTGTCGACGGCATGACCGATGCGTTGCAGGGTGGTGTCGCGATCCCAGGTCAGCGGGCGTTCAAGTTCGGTGTGCCAGGCGCCGTTGCGGTTGTGTTCCAGCTTCGGTTTGTATGCGCCGGTCCGACGTGGGTGTTCGATCTGGAACTGGCCGAGGCTGGCATCTTGGGTGACTTCGAAGTGCTTGCCGTCCAGCGGCAAAATGGTTTTTCCGGCCTGTGTGTGCAAGCCTAATTTATTGGGCGTGGCGTCGGCGGGCAGGGCCTGGGATTGTTCGTAAGATTTCAGGTCGCCGTTCCAGTAGCGGGTTTTGCCATCGGCGGTCTTCACCGGAGTGAAGCGGTCAATGAACTGCACCCATTGCTGTGGCAGCACCTGACGGAATTCACCGGTCACTATGTTGCTGCCAGCGGCAAATGTACCGACCTGGACCAGGGATTCGATGACGCCCATCAGGTGCTCGAATGCTGACTGGGTCAGGTCTTCGGCCCAATCGATGATGCCCTCGAACGTTTCGTCCAGCAGTTGATAGGCCATGTAGGCCAGCATCAACTCGCCGAGAAACGGGACGAATGGCAGTGCGACGAACGCGACAATTTGCAAAAGATTTGAAGCCATGTTGCTGAGCGAATCCCACAGTGCCCAACGTGCTTTTTGATCGGCGCTGGCGGTGGATACGGCGAGGGTTCGTGCGTCATTCAGGATTTGGTCGAGCTTGCGTTGGTGCAGGTGTCGCCACAGGTGGCCGCTGATCACCGTTGCCGCGAGTTGCAGGTTGGCATGCCGGGCCGCTGATTCGCGCCAGGAGGGGCGAGGGTCGCCGACGATGTACGGGTGCCAGGTAACCTGCGTCAGCCGGTTGTTGAGGTCGGCGAAAAAGTAACCGCGATCCTGGTGGGCGACGAATCGGCTGAAAAAGCGCTGATAGTGGCTTGAGCGCAATTTGCGACTGAGGTCGGTCATGAAATCGCTGGTGGACGCGTATTCCTTGAGCGGCTGTTCCGGGTCTTCGGGGATGTAAACCACGACCCGCGCCACGCTGCGATCAAGCTCCAGGTTCGGGGCGAACAGGAGGATGCCGGTGAGCTGTGCGGACATCATCGTCAGGTCGTGGCAGAGCAGGGGTTTGCCATCGAGCAACATGCCTTGCACACCGTTCACCAGACCGAGGATGGACAGGTAGGCGTCGTTGCTGAGCGTGTCCTTCTGGATGAGCGCCAGTTCCAGGGCCATGCGCAGGGCGGCTTTGTGGCTGGCGCGGATCTGTGGCTGCAAGACGGCATCGACCACCGGGTTGCTCACCCCTAGGTTGTCTTCGAGCCAGGCCTGATAGCGGGCGCCGATGTCCAGTTCCCGGCAGAGTCGGGTGAAGGCGGGGATGGAGAGGGTGGTCTTGATGTGCCCGAGTGTGTCGAACTGGCCGGTGGCTGACGGCGCGGTGATAAAGGTTGAATCCGCCTCGTAGGCGTCTTCCGTGGTTTCGGCGGCTTCGAAGTTATGCAGCGCGGCGTCGAGCAACGAAACCGTCCAGCTGCGCGCGGCGCCGGACTTGAGCGGAAACCACGGGATGGACTGGGGAATGTACAGGTGTAGAAACGTGGCGTTCACGTCCAGGTCCAGGCCGTACTGTTTTTTCAGCGCCTCGCGCAGCAAGGGCTCGCCGAAGGCTCGGGCATCCTTGAGGTGCGCCAGGCGTTGGTCGATCTGGTTCTGGGCGTTCCAGTAAGCGGCGTTGTGCTTTTTCAGGGCCGCGTGCTGGCCAGCCGAAGCGTTGCGCAATGCTGCATGCCTGTGCAGTCGAGCATCAGCCACGGCGGCGCGTCTGCCCGCAGAGGCGTTGAGCAGCCATTGAGGCAAAGCGGCGGCGAGGTGCTCGTAATGGCTGTCGGGGTGTTGCGGCTCTATCGGCGTTGATGTCGCAGTGGGTGAGGCAATCGATTGATCCACGGGTTCGTCCTTAAACATGTCGAGATGCAAGGAGACCCGAAATAAAAAGAAGGGGTGCGGTACATAGTTACCGCACCTCGCTTCATGACTTGAAATCTAATGTCGCACGCGCTGCCGCTAATCCCGCGCATCGGTTTAAACTGCGCCTTTGCGACGGTATATGTCGCATTGCCGTAAACCCGGCTGAAACCGGGGTTTGCGCTATAAGAAGTTGTCGCTTGGCGACAAGGCCGGGCACAAAACTGTCCTTACAATCCCCTCATCGCTCGCCAGTTTCAGGCGGGTGTTCCTCATCAGGAGACTCCGATGTCCGTTGAGCACGCTGCGGTACAACGCGCCGATTTCGACCAGGTAATGGTTCCCAACTACGCGCCTGCCGCATTCATCCCTGTGCGTGGTGCCGGTTCCCGCGTTTGGGACCAGTCTGGCCGCGAGCTGATCGACTTCGCCGGCGGGATTGCCGTTAACGTATTGGGCCATGCGCACCCGGCGCTGGTCGGTGCCTTGACCGAACAGGCGAACAAGCTGTGGCACGTGTCCAACGTGTTCACCAATGAGCCGGCGTTGCGCCTGGCCCATAAGCTGATCGATGCGACGTTTGCCGAGCGCGTGTTCTTCTGCAACTCCGGCGCCGAAGCCAACGAGGCCGCTTTCAAGCTGGCCCGTCGCGTCGCGTTCGACCGTTTCGGCAGCGAGAAGTACGAAATCATCGCCGCGCTGAACAGCTTCCACGGCCGTACCCTGTTCACCGTGAACGTCGGTGGCCAGTCGAAGTACTCCGACGGTTTCGGTCCTAAAATCACCGGCATCACCCACGTACCTTTCAACGATCTGGCTGCGCTTAAAGCCGCCATTTCCGACAAGACCTGCGCCGTGGTGCTGGAACCGATCCAGGGCGAGGGCGGCGTGCTGCCGGCTGAGCTGGCTTACCTGCAAGGCGCCCGCGAGCTGTGCACCGAGCACAACGCGCTGCTGGTGTTCGACGAAGTGCAAACCGGTATGGGCCGCAGCGGCAAGCTGTTCGCCTACCAGCATTACGGCGTGACGCCGGACATCCTGACCAGCGCCAAGAGCCTGGGCGGCGGTTTCCCGATCGCTGCGATGCTGACCAGTGAAGAACTGGCCAAGCACCTGGTCGTCGGCACCCACGGCACCACTTACGGCGGCAACCCGCTGGCGTGCGCTGTCGCGGAAGCCGTGATCGACGTGATCAACACCCCTGAAGTGCTGAGCGGCGTCAACGCCAAGCACGACAAGTTCAAGGCACGCCTGGAACAGATCGGCGAAAAATACGGTTTGTTCACTCAGGTGCGTGGCCTGGGCCTGTTGCTCGGCTGCGTGCTTAGCGATGCCTGGAAAGGCAAGGCCAAGGACATCTTCAACGCCGCCGAGCGCGAAGGCCTGATGATCCTGCAAGCCGGCCCGGACGTGATTCGTTTCGCGCCGAGCCTGGTGGTTGAAGACGCCGATATCGATGCCGGCCTGGACCGTTTCGAACGCGCTGCGGCGAAACTGACTCAAGCCTGATAGACCCTTCGACGCCTGATGATTCGGGCGTCGATCCAAATTTTTATGCCGGACCCGCTCTTCTGCAGGAGCGAAGCTTGCTCGCGAAGGTGTGTCAGCCACAGTGATGTCGACTGACACACCTTCGCGAGCAAGCTTCGCTCCTACAAGGGTTCGGCTTATTTCCCCCAAAAAGAGTTACGAGAAAGGAGTGACACCATGCTGGTGATGCGCCCCGCGCAAATGGCTGATCTGGGCGAGGTACAGCGTCTGGCTGCGGACAGTCCGATTGGTGTCACTTCCTTGCCGGATGACGTTGAACGCCTGAGCGACAAGATCGCTGCAAGCGAAGCCTCGTTTTCCGCTGAAGTAAGCTTCAACGGTGAAGAGAGTTATTTCTTCGTCCTCGAAGACACGACCACCGGAAAACTGGTGGGCTGCTCGGCGATCGTGGCTTCGGCCGGTTACTCCGAGCCGTTCTACAGCTTCCGCAATGAAACCTTCGTGCACGCCTCCCGTGAGCTGAAGATTCATAACAAGATTCACGTGCTTTCCCAGTGCCACGACCTGACCGGCAACAGCTTGCTGACCAGTTTCTACGTGCTGCCAGAGCTGGTGGGTTCGCCATGGTCGGAGCTCAATTCCCGTGGTCGCCTGCTGTTCGTGGCCAGCCATCCGGAGCGCTTTGCCGATTCGGTCGTGACCGAGATCGTCGGTTACAGCGACGAAAACGGCGATTCGCCGTTCTGGGACGCCATCGGCCGCAACTTCTTCGACCTCAACTACGCCGCTGCCGAGCGTCTGTGTGGCTTGAAGAGCCGGACCTTCCTGGCCGAACTGATGCCGCACTATCCGATCTACGTGCCGCTGCTGCCGGACTCCGCGCAAGAAGCGATGGGCCAGGTGCATCCACGGGCGCAGATCACCTTCGACATCCTGATGCGCGAAGGCTTCGAGACCGATCATTACATCGACATTTTCGATGGCGGCCCGACCCTGCACGCCCGCGTCTCGGGGATTCGTTCGATTGCCCAGAGCCGTGTGGTCCCGGTGAAAATCGGTGAGCCGGTCAAAGGCGCCGGTCGTCAATACCTGGTGGCCAACGCCCAGTTGCAGGATTACCGCGCCGTATTGCTCGAGCTCGATTACGCGCCGGGCAAACCCGTGACCCTGGATCTGGAAGCGGCCGAAGCCTTGGGCGTCGGTGAAGGTGCCAGCGTGCGCCTGGTCGCGGTTTAACGCCCAATGGGTGTCTAGAAAGCAGATGTGTTTCGCGGGTGGCAGCAGCGACCCGTTTGAGGAGATAGCATGATCGTTCGTCCCGTACGCAGCAGCGATTTACCCGCTCTGATCGACCTGGCCCGCAGCACTGGCACTGGCCTGACCACCTTGCCGGCCAACGAAGAACGTCTGGCCCACCGGGTCGGCTGGGCCGAGAAGACCTTTCGCGGCGAAGCCGGGCGGGGCGATGCGGACTACCTGTTCGTGCTCGAAGACGACAACGGCCGGGTGGTGGGGATTTCCGCCATTGCCGGCGCCGTTGGCCTGCGTGAGCCTTGGTACAACTTCCGGGTCGGCCTGACCGTCAGCGCCTCGCAAGAACTGAACATCTACCGCGAAATCCCGACGCTGTTCCTGGCCAACGACCTGACCGGCAATTCCGAGCTGTGTTCGCTGTTCCTCCACGCTGATTACCGTACGGGCCTCAATGGCCGCATGTTGGCCAAGGCGCGGATGTTGTTCATCGCTGAATTCCCGCAGTTGTTCGGTAACAAGATCATTGCCGAAATGCGCGGTGTGTCCGACGACGCCGGGCGTTCGCCGTTCTGGGAAAGCCTGGGTCGGCATTTCTTCAAGATGGAATTCAGCCAGGCGGATTACCTGACCGGCGTGGGCAATAAGGCGTTCATCGCCGAACTGATGCCGAAATTCCCGCTGTACACCTGCTTCCTGTCGCCGGATGCGCGCAACGTGATCGGCCAGGTGCACCCGGACACCGAGCCGGCCCTGGCCATGCTCAAAAGCGAAGGTTTCAGTTACCAGGGTTACGTCGACATCTTCGACGCCGGCCCGGCGGTGGAATGCGAAACCGGCAAGATCCGCGCGGTACGCGACAGTCAGGCGCTGGTGCTGGCCATTGGCACTCCGGGTGATGACGCCACACCGTTCCTGATTCACAACCGCAAGCGCGAAGACTGCCGCATCACTGCCGCGCCAGCACGCTTCGCCGCCGGTACTTTGGTGGTTGATCCGCTGACCGCCAAACGTCTTCAACTCAACGCCGGCGATCAAGTGCGCGCCGTTCCGTTGTCCGCTGCCCGGGAGTCGAAATAATGAATTCGCTATACATCGCAGGTGAATGGCTGGCTGGCCAGGGTGAAGCGTTCCAATCGCTGAACCCGGTGACCCAGCAAGTGTTGTGGACCGGCGAAGGCGCCACCGCCGCTCAGGTTGAGTCGGCCGTGCAAGCCGCGCGTCAGGCGTTCCCGGGCTGGGCTCGCCGGACTCTGGACGAGCGCATCGCCGTGCTGGAGGCCTTTGCCGCCGCCCTGAAAAATCACGCTGACGAACTGGCCCGCTGCATCGGTGAAGAAACCGGCAAACCCTTGTGGGAATCGGCAACCGAAGTCACCAGCATGGTCAACAAGATTGCCATCTCGGTGCAGAGCTACCGCGAACGTACCGGTGAGAAGAGCGGCCCGTTGGGCGACGCCACCGCTGTATTGCGTCACAAGCCACACGGTGTGGTGGCGGTGTTCGGTCCTTACAACTTCCCGGGCCACTTGCCGAACGGGCACATCGTGCCGGCGCTGCTGGCCGGTAACAGCGTGCTGTTCAAGCCTAGCGAACTGACGCCGAAAGTCGCTGAACTGACGGTCAAGTGCTGGATCGAAGCCGGCCTGCCGGCTGGCGTGCTGAACTTGCTGCAAGGCGCCCGCGAAACCGGTATCGCCCTGGCGGCGAACCCGGGCATCGACGGTCTGTTTTTCACTGGGTCGAGCCGCACCGGCAATCACCTGCATCAACAATTCGCCGGTCGCCCGGACAAGATCCTGGCGCTGGAAATGGGCGGTAACAACCCGCTGGTGGTTGACGAGGTCGCTGATCTGGATGCCGCCGTCTACACCATCATTCAGTCCGCGTTCATTTCCGCCGGCCAGCGTTGCACCTGTGCCCGTCGCTTGCTGGTGCCGCAAGGCGCCTGGGGTGACACCTTGCTGGCGCGTTTGGTAGCGGTCAGCTCGACGATTGAAGTCGGTGCGTTTGATCAGACCCCGGCGCCGTTCATGGGCTCGGTGATTTCCCTTGGCGCCGCAAAAGCGCTGATGGACGCCCAGGAACATCTGCTGGCCAACGGCGCCGTGGCGTTGCTGGAAATGACCCAGCCTCAGGCCCAGGCCGCGTTGCTGACCCCCGGCATTCTGGACGTGAGCGCCGTGGCTGATCGCCCTGACGAAGAGCTGTTCGGTCCATTGCTGCAAGTGATCCGCTACGCTGATTTTGAAGCGGCGATCGCTGAAGCCAACGACACCGACTATGGCCTGGCGGCCGGTTTGCTGTCGGATTCCGAAGCGCGTTATCAGCAGTTCTGGCTGGAAAGCCGCGCCGGGATCGTCAACTGGAACAAACAGCTGACCGGCGCTGCGAGCAGCGCGCCATTCGGCGGCGTCGGCGCCTCGGGCAACCATCGCGCCAGCGCCTACTACGCGGCAGATTACTGCGCGTACCCGGTGGCTTCGCTGGAAACCCCGAGCCTGGTGATGCCGGCGACCCTGACGCCTGGCGTACGGATGGCGTAACGGCCATTCGCGGGCAAGCCTCGCTCCTACGGGTTTTGTGTCGTGCGCATGATTGACACATACCCTAAATCCCGTAGGAGCGAGGCTTGCCCGCGAAGGCCACGCCTCGGTCTTATTGAATTGTTACCCGATGCCTATAAAAACAGATTCTCGTGGAGCCTCGCCGATGAAATCCTATGAAGTCAATTTTGACGGTCTAGTGGGGCCGACCCATAACTACGGCGGCCTGTCCTACGGCAACGTCGCGTCCCAGAGCAACAGCCAGCAATCTTCGAACCCGAAGGAAGCGGCGCTGCAAGGCCTGGCGAAAATGAAAGCGCTGATGGAAATGGGCTTTCAACAAGGCGTGTTGGCCCCGCAAGAACGTCCGGACGTCGCTGCTTTGCGCCGCTTGGGTTTCAGCGGCACCGATGCCCAGGTGATCGAGCAGGCCGCCAAAGATGCGATGCCGCTGCTGGTCGCCAGTTGCTCGGCATCGAGCATGTGGGTCGCCAACGCCGCCACCGTCAGCCCGAGCGCCGATACCGCCGATGGCCGCGTGCATTTCACCGCCGCCAACCTGAACTGCAAATATCACCGCAGCATCGAACACCCGACCACCAGCCGCGTGCTGGGGGCGATGTTCGCTGACCAGAAGCACTTCGCCCACCACGCCGCATTGCCGGCCGTGGCGCAGTTCGGCGACGAAGGCGCGGCCAACCACACCCGTTTTTGCCGTGAATACGGTGAGGCTGGCGTCGAGTTCTTCGTGTTCGGTCGCAGCGCGTTCGATACCCGTTATCCGGCACCGCAGAAATACCCGGCGCGCCAGACCCTCGAAGCCTCCCAGGCGGTGGCGCGCTTGCACGGCTTGAGCGATGACGGCGTGGTGTTCGCCCAGCAGAACCCTTCGGTGATCGATCAGGGCGTGTTCCACAACGACGTGATCGCCGTCGGCAATGGCGAGGTGTTGTTCTATCACGAGGACGCGTTCCTCGACACCGAGCAGATGCTGGCCGAACTGGCTGGAAAACTCGCCAAAGTCGGTGGGAAATTTCAGTCTGTCTGCGTACCGCGTTCCGCAGTAACCGTGGAAGACGCCGTTCGTTCCTACCTGTTCAATAGCCAGTTGCTGTCGCGTCCTGACGGCTCGATGCTGTTGATCGTGCCGGAAGAATGTCGTGGCAACGAGCGCGTCTGGCAGTACCTGCAAGGTTTGACCAGCTCCGGCGGGCTGATCCGCGAAGTGAAAGTCTTCGATTTGAAGCAGAGCATGCAGAACGGCGGTGGCCCGGCTTGCCTGCGACTGCGCGTGGCGCTCAACGAAACCGAACTGGCGGCGGTCAATCCAGGGGTTATCATGACGGCACCGTTGTACGGCACATTGACCGAATGGGTCGACAAGCACTACCGCGACCGCATGACCGAAAACGATCTGGCGGACCCGCAATTGCTGCTTGAGTGCCGGACGGCACTGGATGAACTGACGCAAATCCTTAAACTGGGCGCGGTTTATCCATTCCAGATCAATTGAACGTCGAGAGCGTAAAAAACATGAGCGATACCCTGCAGCTGATCCTTGAAGACACCGACGGCACGCAACTGGAAACCTCCTGCACCCGTGTCGCGGTCCTGTGGCAAGGCAAAGAGCTGTGGATTCAGCAAGACGGCCGTGGCCAATTGCTGATCGGCGTGGACGTCGAAGAAGGCGATGCCGAATACGCAAATCTGCTGCTGCGTCCATTGGCGACTAATCTGGTAAGTCTGCAACTGGAAATGGAACCGGCCGAAGTCGGTGACGAAGACCACGTGCACGGCCCGGATTGCGCACACGACCACTAAGGAAATCGCTCTATGCTCGCCCTCGGCAAACTGCTTGAACTGACCCTCGCTGGCCGCGAACCGGCGGAGAAGACTCAACTGACTGTCGAAGGCGTGCGGATGCGCTGGTTGAGCGAAGGTGCGCTGGAAGTCCGGCCACCTGAGGCTCGCGACAATGGCCTGGACCTGCTGCTGTCGGCAGGCATCCATGGCAACGAAACAGCGCCGATCGAGTTGCTCGATCGCCTGTTGCACTACATCGCTCGCGGCGATCTTAAACCGCGCGCACGTATTCTGTTCCTGTTCGGCAACCCCGAGGCGATCCGTCGCGGCGAGCGTTTCATCGAGCAGGACGTCAATCGGCTGTTCAATGGCCGTCACGAGCAAAGCAGCGGCTCCGAAGCCCTGCGTGCCTGTGAGCTGGAGCGACTGGCGGCGAGTTTCTTCAGCCTGCCGGACCGCGACCGTCTGCACTACGACCTGCACACCGCTATTCGCGGCTCGAAAATCGAGCAGTTTGCGTTGTACCCCTGGAAGGAAGGTCGCCAGCATTCGCGCGTGGAGCTGGCTCGTCTGCGCGCCGCTGGCATGGAAGCGGTGCTGTTGCAGAACAAACCGTCCATCGTGTTCAGTTCCTACACCTACGACAAGCTCGGTGCCGAGTCCTTTACCCTCGAATTGGGTAAGGCGCGGCCGTTCGGGCAGAACGCCGGGGTCAATGTCGATCTGCTGGAAACCCGTCTCAAACAGATCATCGAAGGCAACGAGCCAGCCCTGGACGACGCCTCGCTGGACGGTTTGCAGCTCTTTAGCGTGGCGCGGGAAATCATCAAGCACAGCGACAGCTTCCGCTTGAACCTGCCAGTGGACATCGAGAATTTTTCGGAATTGGAAGTGGGTTACGTGCTGGCCGAAGACATCGCCCAGACCCGCTGGATCATCGAAGAGAAGGGCGCCCGGATCATCTTCCCGAACCCCAAGGTGAAGAACGGCCTGCGCGCCGGCATCCTGATTGTGCCGACCACCGAAGAAAATCTCGCCTGACAGACACTGCTTTCCCGTAGGAGCGAGGCTTGCCCGCGATAGCGATTTAACATTCAACATCACTGTTGATCATGAAATGGCTTTCGCGGGCAAGCCTCGCTCCTACGGGGGCGGTGTTGTTTAGACCGCTACAGCACGCGGCTCGCTGCGACGCAACGCACGGGTCTTGTGCAGCGTATCCGCACACGTCTTCGCCGCTTCCTGGCCTTTATGCACGAAATGCTCGAAGAAGAACTTCTGATGTTCTTCGCCGGCATGGAAGTGGTGCGGGGTCAAAACCACCGAGAACACCGGCACTTCGGTTTCCAGCTGAACCTGCATCAGGCCGCTGATCACCGATTGGGCGACGAATTCGTGACGGTAGATTCCGCCGTCTACCACCAGGCCTGCGGCAACGATACCGGCGTAACGACCGGTTTTGGCCAGCAGCTTGGCGTGCAACGGGATTTCAAAGGCGCCGCCGAGTTCGAAGAAGTCGATGTCCGATTCCTGATAGCCCTGGGCAATGATTTCGGCGAGGAAGCCCTTACGGCTCTGGTCGACGATTTCCTTGTGCCAGCAGGCCTGGATGAACGCGATGCGCTCGCCGTGATGGTTTTTGCTTTTGCTGTCGATTGCGGTGGGTTGCATGTTCTGGTTCCTGTTTGTGTGAAAAACAGGGCTTATGAATCGAATGGGATTTAAGGGTACGCACGCTCGCATAACTGCTCGCAAACGGCCCTTCGGCGCCAATCCCGTTCTCTCTTCATCCGGACTATGACCGTCGGCCCCGGGATCACACCGGGTCTGCTGACCTTGCCGCCAGTCACCGCCGAAGCCGTGCTGTCACCAAGCGCTCGCGGGCTATGCGCATTGCGCGCAATTACCGCCGGTGGGGAGTTGCACCCCGCCCTGAGAACGTTTTGCCGCCAGAATGTTTGGCGGCGAAGCGTTTTTAACACATATTTCTCGCTTATGCATTGCTGCTTTCTGATGATTGATATCGGCTTTTTCGAAGGCACAAAGCGCCTTTTCCTCGCCCAAGGGTTGATTATTCGTCGGCATGACCGCAGTAATTCGCCTTGGAAAGTGAATTCCCCTGATTACCGAGGCCAGATTTATGAGCGTTATCGATCTTCGCAGCGACACCGTCACCCAACCGTCCCAAGGGATGCTCGACGTCATGGCCTCTGCGGCCACTGGTGACGATGTGTATGGCGAAGATCCGACGGTCAATCGTCTGGAAGCCGAATTGGCAAAACGGCTGGGTTTCGCGGCAGCGCTGTTTGTCCCGACGGGCACCATGAGTAACTTGCTGGGTTTGATGGCGCACTGCGAGCGCGGTGATGAATACATCGTCGGCCAGCAGGCTCACACCTATAAGTACGAAGGCGGCGGTGCGGCGGTGCTCGGCTCGATCCAGCCGCAACCGCTGGAAGTGCAAGCCGATGGTTCGCTGGACTTGGCCCAGGTTGCTGCAGCCATCAAGCCGGATGACTTCCATTTCGCCCGCACCCGCTTGCTGGCCCTGGAAAACACCATGCAAGGCAAGGTCCTGCCCCTGGAGTATCTGGCGCGGGCGCGCAGCTTCACTCGCGAACACGGTCTGGCCCTGCACCTGGACGGCGCCCGGTTGTATAACGCGGCTGTGAAGCTGGGCGTCGATGCCCGGGAAATCACTCAGCACTTCGATTCGGTCTCGGTCTGCCTGTCCAAGGGGCTGGGCGCGCCGGTCGGTTCGGTGTTGTGTGGCACGGTCGAGTTGATCGCCAAGGCGCGCCGCCTGCGTAAAATGGTCGGCGGTGGCATGCGCCAGGCCGGGATTTTGGCGGCGGCGGGCTTGTATGCGCTGGATCACAACGTTCAGCGCCTGGCCGACGACCACGCCAACGCGCAATCGCTTGCCGAGGGCCTGCGCAACATCGGTTATGAGGTCGAGCCGGTGCAGACCAACATGGTTTATGTGCAAATGGGTGACAAGGCCGAGGCGATCAAGGCGTTCGGGGCTGAGCGTGGCATCAAGCTGAGCGCTGCCGGCCGTCTGCGAATGGTCACGCACATGGACGTCAGCGGCGCGCAAATCGAGCACGTCATCGCGACATTTGCCGACTTTTATCGCAACTGACAGTGTTAGCCGTCCATTTGACCGCTTGTAACGTACAAACACACTGTACCTAGTCACTAACGCCGATATAATGCGGCCCTTTGCCGTCGCTTCGTCTGTTGACGTTTCGCACAGGCCTTTGGCCGCAGCCTCCGTGGAAGAACCTAATGAAAAGCGCAGAAATCCGTGAAGCCTTCCTTCGCTTCTTCGAAGAGCAAGGCCACACCCGTGTAGCCTCCAGCTCTTTGATTCCGGGCAACGACCCAACCCTGCTGTTCACTAACGCGGGGATGAACCAGTTCAAGGACTGCTTCCTGGGCCAGGAAAAACGTGCCTACACCCGTGCGACCAGCAGCCAGAAGTGCGTGCGTGCCGGTGGCAAGAACAGTGACCTGGAAAACGTCGGTTATACCGCTCGTCACCACACATTCTTCGAAATGCTGGGTAACTTCAGCTTCGGTGACTATTTCAAGCACGACGCGATCACCTTCGCCTGGACCTTCCTGACCGGCGTCCTGAAACTGCCCAAGGAAAAACTCTGGGTAACCGTCTATGCCTCGGACGACGAGGCCTATGACATCTGGACCCAGCAGATCGGCGTGCCTGCCGAGCGCATGATCCGCATCGGCGACAACAAAGGCGCGCCGTACGCGTCCGATAACTTCTGGACCATGGGCGATACCGGCCCGTGCGGTCCGTGCACCGAGATTTTCTACGATCACGGCGACCACATCTGGGGCGGCCCTCCGGGCTCGCCGGAGGAAGACGGCGACCGTTACATCGAGATCTGGAACAACGTGTTCATGCAGTTCAACCGCACCGCCGATGGCGTGTTGCATCCGTTGCCAGCGCCGTCGGTGGATACCGGCATGGGCCTGGAGCGGATCAGTGCGGTGATGCAGCACGTCAATTCCAACTATGAAATCGACCTGTTCAAGAATCTGCTGAGCGCATCGGCCGAAGCGATCGGCTGTGAAAATGGCGATCAGTCTTCTCTCAAGGTCGTTTCCGATCACATTCGTTCTTGCGGCTTCCTGATTGCCGATGGTGTGCTGCCGTCCAACGAAGGTCGCGGCTATGTACTGCGCCGGATCATTCGTCGTGCGTGCCGTCACGGTAACAAGCTGGGCGCCACTGGCAGCTTCTTCTACAAGATCGTCGCGGCACTCGTTGCCGAGATGGGCGAAGCGTTCCCGGAACTCAAGCAGCAACAGGGCAATATCGAACGCGTACTCAAGGCCGAAGAAGAGCAGTTCTCCAAGACCCTGGAGCACGGCCTGAAGATTCTCGAGCAGGATCTGCTGGAGCTCAAAGGCACCGTGGTGCCGGGCGACGTGGTGTTCAAGTTGTATGACACCTACGGTTTCCCGATGGACCTGACCGCCGACATCGCTCGCGAACGTAACCTCACGGTTGACGAAGTCGGCTTCGAACGCGAAATGGAAGCCCAGCGTGTTCGTGCGCGTTCGGCCAGCTCGTTCGGTCTGGACTACAACACGTTGGTCAAGGTTGACGTGGCGACCGAGTTCACCGGTTACAAAGCCACCAGCGGTTCGGCCAAAATTGTCGCTATTTATAAAGAAGGCCAGTCGGTCGACGTCTTGAGTGAAGGCGAAGAGGGCGTGGTCGTTCTCGATCAGACCCCTTTCTACGCTGAATCCGGCGGCCAGATCGGCGACTGTGGTTATCTGCAAGCCGGCAGCAGCCGTTTCGACGTGCGCGACACCACCAAGACCGGCGGCGCGTTCCTGCACCACGGTGTGTTGGCGTCCGGCAGCCTGACCATCGGCGCGCCGGTTGAGACTCACGTCGATGCCGACGTCCGTCATGCCACCTCGCTGAACCACTCGGCGACGCACTTGCTGCACGCCGCATTGCGTCAGGTGCTGGGCGAACACGTTCAGCAGAAAGGCTCGTTGGTCGACAGTCAGCGCCTGCGCTTTGACTTCAGCCACTTCGAAGCCATCAAGCCTGAGCAGTTGAAGGCGCTGGAAGACATCGTCAACACCGAGATTCGCAAGAACTCTGCGGTTGAAACCGAAGAAACCGATATCGAAACCGCCAAGAAGAAAGGCGCCATGGCGCTGTTTGGCGAGAAGTATGGCGACAACGTGCGCGTGCTGAGTATGGGCGGCAATTTCTCCGTCGAGCTGTGCGGTGGCATCCACGCCAACCGTACCGGCGACATCGGCCTGCTGAAAATCATCAGCGAAGGCGGTGTGGCCTCTGGCGTGCGTCGTATCGAAGCGGTCACCGGTGCTGCGGCATTGGCATACTTGAACGCTGCCGAAGAACAACTCAAGGAAGCGGCCAACCTGGTCAAGGGCAGCCGCGACAACCTGATCGACAAGCTGTCGGCTGTGCTGGAGCGCAACCGTCTGCTGGAGAAGCAACTCGAGCAGTTGCAAGCCAAGGCTGCCAGTGCGGCGGGCGACGATCTGTCGGCTTCCGCGCTGGATGTCAAAGGCGTGAAAGTGTTGGCCGTGCGTCTGGACGGCCAGGACGGCAAGGCGCTGCTGGCGCTGGTCGATCAACTGAAAAACAAACTCGGCCGCGCAGTGATCCTGCTCGGCAGTGTCCATGAGGAAAAGGTCGTTCTGGTTGCAGGCGTAACCAAAGACCTGACTGGCCAACTCAAAGCCGGTGATTTGATGAAGCAAGCCGCTGCGGCAGTGGGCGGGAAGGGTGGTGGTCGTCCGGACATGGCGCAGGGCGGTGGTGTAGACGCCAGCGCACTGGACGCGGCGCTGGCCCTGACCGTTCCATTTGTAGAGCAGGGTTTATAAGGCGGTTTGCCGAGCCCGTGGTCTAGTGGCGGGTTCGGCAACTGTTTGAGTGATTATTGGGCGCCCTTCATGGGCAGAGGCGGCTTTGAAATGGCTTTGATCGTACAGAAATTTGGAGGCACCTCGGTCGGCACTGTCGAGAGAATCGAGCAGGTCGCCGACAAGGTTAAGAAATTCCGTGATGCCGGCGATGACCTGGTGGTTGTGCTGTCTGCAATGAGCGGCGAGACCAACCGTCTGATCGATCTGGCCAAGCAAATCAGTGGCGACGGTCAGCCGGTTCCGCGTGAGCTGGATGTGATTGTTTCCACCGGTGAGCAGGTGACGATTGCCCTGTTGGCCATGGCGCTGATCAAGCGCGGCGTGCCAGCGGTGTCCTACACCGGCAACCAGGTACGGATTCTGACGGACAGCGCGCACAACAAAGCGCGTATCTTGCAGATTGATGACCAAAAGATTCGTGGTGATCTGAAGGCCGGTCGCGTGGTGGTTGTCGCCGGTTTCCAGGGCGTCGACGAGCACGGCAACATCACCACTCTCGGTCGTGGCGGTTCGGACACCACCGGCGTGGCGCTGGCAGCAGCCTTGAAGGCTGACGAATGCCAGATCTACACCGATGTGGACGGCGTCTACACCACCGACCCTCGCGTGGTGTCCGTGGCTCAGCGCCTGGACAAGATTACCTTCGAAGAGATGCTGGAAATGGCCAGCCTCGGTTCCAAGGTGTTGCAGATCCGTGCGGTGGAATTCGCCGGCAAGTACAACGTTCCGCTGCGCGTACTGCACAGCTTCAAGGAGGGTCCGGGCACCCTCATTACTATTGATGAAGAGGAAACCATGGAACAGCCGATCATTTCCGGCATCGCTTTCAATCGCGATGAAGCCAAGCTGACCATCCGTGGCGTGCCAGACACCCCGGGTGTTGCGTTCAAGATTCTTGGGCCTATCAGCGGCGCGAACATCGAAGTCGACATGATCGTGCAGAACGTTGCGCACGATAACACTACCGACTTCACCTTCACCGTGCACCGCAACGACTTCCAGGCTGCGCAAACCGTGCTGGAAAACACCGCTCGCGAGATCGGTGCCCGTGAGGTCGTGGGTGATATCAAGATCGCCAAGGTCTCGATCGTCGGCGTCGGCATGCGTTCCCACGCAGGCGTGGCCAGCCGCATGTTCGAATCCCTGGCCAAGGAAAGCATCAACATCCAGATGATCTCGACTTCGGAAATCAAAGTCTCCGTTGTAATCGAAGAGAAGTACCTGGAACTGGCTGTGCGCGCTCTGCACACGGCTTTCGAACTGGATGCGCCTGCCCGTCAGGGTGAGTGATGCGGTTCTCGAAGGGCGCGGTCTGACCGCGCCCTTCGTCTTTTTTGAATAGCGCGACCCTGGAACTGTTCTTTTGCTCGCGCTGGTCAATACTCAGGCATGTAGGGCTGCGATCGTATCGGTTGTAGGTCGAGTGCCTTTTTTTTGCAGACTGTTGTCCCTGAACTGTAATGCGTGAGGAGAAAGGTATGCTGATTCTGACTCGTCGGTGCGCTGAAAGCCTGATTATTGGTGACGGCGAAATCACCGTGACGGTGCTCGGCGTCAAAGGAAATCAAGTGCGCATTGGCGTCAACGCCCCGAAAGAGGTGGCTGTGCATCGTGAGGAAATTTACCTGCGTATAAAGAAAGAGAAGGACGACGAACCAAGCCATTAATTTTTATCGTTTTTTATGTTTGCAAACGGGGAAAAGGTTGGTTAAGATACGCCCCGTGTTGCGGAGAGCTGGCCGAGTGGCCGAAGGCGCTCCCCTGCTAAGGGAGTACACCTCAAAAGGGTGTCGGGGGTTCGAATCCCCCGTTCTCCGCCATTATTTGCGTAGTACGTTGTAATCTGGCTTCTTCGGTAAGTTGTTGAAATTACTAGAAAAAGTGTTTGACATAGAGATTAGACGGCCTATAATGCGCGGCAACAAATGCACTCGTAGCTCAGCTGGATAGAGTACTCGGCTACGAACCGAGCGGTCACAGGTTCGAATCCTGTCGAGTGCACCATTTAAGAGTTGTTTGCAGTAATGCGAGCAACTTTGCTTCAGCCAGTTGTGGTCTGGTTAAAAAACACAAAATGCACTCGTAGCTCAGCTGGATAGAGTACTCGGCTACGAACCGAGCGGTCACAGGTTCGAATCCTGTCGAGTGCACCAAACACCAAAAAGCCTGCGTCTAACGCGGGCTTTTTGCTGTCTGGGATTTGGCTTTTCCTTTGACGCATCCTTTCTCATCAAACTCGACGTGAGCGCTGCGACCCCGCTTGAGGTCATAGCGGTAGCTCATGGCTGAATTTCGAATACTGATCTTGTCCGGCTTGCCGAGTGCACTTTCGACGTCCTGTTGTGTCATACCGGTAACGACACGCTGATTGATGATTGCCTCTCGACGTTGCCTGGCGTTTATCAGATTTCCGCACTTGTCCTCGAATTGGCCGACAACCGTCGGTTCCCTCCTTTTTGTATTCGTGCCTGATGTTTCGCGAGCGCTGGCTTCTGGCATGACGGCTACGACATTGCCTGGCATGAAGGGGCGCACCTCTTGAAGTGAAAGATGCTCTTCGGCCTTGCAGCTCAGCGTCGTGAAGGTGATGCGCCCGTTGGCTGCTTCGCATCGGTGGATGGTTGCCGCAAGTGCTTCGGATGGCAGGCCGAGCAGAGTGGTCAGCAATAAAAGGTGGGTGTTCGATGGCATTCGGCGTCCTCCATGACGTTTCATCAGAAGGGTAGTCGCTACATTTTTCGGCAGTGGTGTGTTTTCTTTTCAGGATAAGTCGTCGCAGTTTCATGGATAAGAAGAGCGCACAGGTTTGTCTTGCAAGCGCTTGTTTCATCCACGATTTTTTAACGTTTTAAACCGTCAGGCGGTGTATCATTGCGCCCGTCAGCCCCGCCGGGGCTTGTGGAAAACCTCCATGGACTTACCCAGTAGTTACTCAGTACCCCGTTTTTCCAATCATGAATTGACTGATTGATCCTTCCGGCGTGCCCCGCTGCTGGGAGTGGAGTTCGCCTATGTCCGATGTTGAAGTAAAGAAAACGCAAGAAAGCTTGCAAGATCGCCTCGCTCAAGTCGTTGAGCTGCTGCAGCGCCAGCGGGTGGTCGAAGACCTGACTCATCGCCAGGAAGGTCCGAATCACGACCGGGTCGAGAACCTGGTTCACCGGCAAAATCTCGTCGAGCTGCAACGCAAGCTTGATGATCTGCACTCCGCCGACGTTGCCTACATCCTTGAAGCGCTTCCGCTGGGCGATCGTCTGACGCTCTGGCAGCTGGTCAAGGCTGATCGTGACGGCGACATCCTGCTTGAAGTATCCGACTCGGTCCGTGAAACCCTGATCGCCGACATGGACGATCATGAGCTCCTGGCAGCGGCCAAGGACATGGACGCCGACGAACTCGCTGACCTGGCTTCCGAGCTGCCGCGAGACGTCGTTCATGAGCTGATGGAAACCCTCGATGGCCAGCAGCGTGAGCGCGTTCGCTCGGCATTGTCCTATGACGAAGAGCAAGTCGGGGCGCTGATGGACTTCGAGATGGTGACCATCCGTGAGGATGTCAGTCTCGAAGTGGTTCTGCGATACCTGCGTCGTCTCAAGGAGTTGCCGGGCCACACCGATAAACTGTTTGTGGTCGATTACGACGGTGTGCTGAAAGGCGTGTTGCCGATCAAGCGGTTGTTGGTCAACGATCCTGATAAACAGGTTGCTGAAGTCATGGCCAGCGATCCGGTGAGTTTTCACCCGGACGAAGACGCCTATGATGCGGCTCAGGCGTTTGAGCGCTACGATTTGATCTCGGCGCCTGTCGTCGACAAAAACGGCAAGCTGATCGGCCGTCTGACGATCGATGAGATGGTCGACCTGATTCGTGAAGAGAGCGAAAACGAAGTTCTCAACATGGCAGGTCTGCGGGAAGAGGAGGATATTTTCGCGTCAGTCTGGAAATCCCTGCGTAACCGTTGGGCCTGGCTGGCGGTGAACTTGATCACAGCGTTTATTGCATCCCGTGTGATTGGTCTGTTCGAAGGCTCGATCGAGAAGCTGGTAGCGCTCGCGGCGTTAATGCCGATCGTGGCGGGAATTGGTGGTAACTCGGGCAATCAGACGATCACCATGATCGTTCGGGCTATGGCGCTGGACCAAGTCAGCACCGGCAATACCTCGCGCTTGATGCGTAAAGAGCTTGCGGTCGGTTTGATCAACGGCTTGGTTTGGGGAGGGGTGATCGGTGTGGTTGCCTATCTGCTGTATGGCAGTTGGTCTCTCGGAGTGGTGATGACTGCAGCGATGACACTCAACCTGTTGTTGGCGGCGCTGATGGGTGTATTGATACCCATGACCCTGGCGCGCCTGGGGCGTGATCCGGCAATGGGTGCCAGTGTGATGATCACGGCCATGACTGATAGTGGCGGGTTCTTCATCTTCCTGGGGTTGGCGACAATATTTCTGCTCTAAACAGTTCCTTCAAAGCCCGCCGAATTGGCGGGCTTTTTTTTACCCGAATTCCAGGCAAAAAAAAGCCAGCGATTATGCTGGCTTGAGTTTTTTAGGATGTATCAGGACGCGTCTGCGGCCATTTCAGCGTCATGGGCAATCAGCGAAACAAGAGCGTTTTGCTGGCGGTGTGAAAGTTGGCGGAAGCGTTGCAGCAGTTCGCGTTCGTGCAACGAAAGCTCCGGGCTGTCCAGGCGCATGCTCAGTTCTTCGCCCAGTGCACCTTCCTGAATAAGACTCTGCTCAAGGCGCGCAATGATCTCGGAGTTCATGCTGCGATGATGATTGCGAGCCACCTCGGCAATGCGTTCACGCATTCCGTCTGGCAGACGTACGACGAACTTGTCAGCCGTACGGCTGGAATAAATTGCCTGTTTCAATGGGCGCATATATTTAACCGGTTAGTTCAGGGGAGCGGTTCTCGGGATTGGCCGCAGGATGTCTGATAGGACAAGCGCTCTGGCCAAATGTTCAACCTGAATTGATAGAGCCTCGCATCATGCCTCAAAGAAGCCAGATCGTTGGCGTCAATTCTGTGACAAATATTGAACTGGATAAAGGCGTTATGCCAGTAGCAATTGACAAAAATGCGGACTGGTTTGAAAAGTTGCCTTGGTCCGTATCTCTGGCCGCGTCCTCTTGCCCTGCGGGTGATGTCCAAAGACGTCCGAAGGTGCATGCTGTGCGGATTACATCATTGTTCCTTACCCTTTATAGGATAGTGGCAAATGGCCGATTTACTAGAGCCTAACCTGTAGTGCGGGGCGATTTCAGGATGGATGGCAAGTTGATTTATCTGATGGGGCCTTCGGGTTCAGGGAAGGACACGCTAATCGACGCCACTCGAGAGCCGCTGCAGGCGCTGGGTTGTAAGGTCGTGCGCCGTGTTATCACTCGGTCTGCCGAATCTGTGGGGGAGGAGGCGGTAGGCGTTTCCCGCGCGGAATTTGAGCAGCGCCGCAGTAATGGTGATTTTGCGTTGTACTGGCATGCCAATGGACTGGACTACGGAATTCCCGCCGAAATCGACCAATGGTTGCGCGATGGTTGGCATGTATTGGTCAATGGATCTCGGGGGCACCTGGACGAAGCGCGGCAGCGTTATCCGGCGTTGCTGCCGTTGCTACTGACCGTCAAGGATGAAGTGCTACGCGAGCGGTTGCTGCGGCGAGGGCGTGAAAGCCTTGTGCAAATCGAATCCAGGCTTGGGCGTAACGGACAATTCGCGTCAGAGGGGGCGATCGGCAATAAGCAGATCTATCGACTCGATAACTCCGGCGACCTGGCCATCACGGTCGCCAATCTCCTGAGCTGGCTAAGCCTCAACGTAAAACCGGATCAAATTTGATTCGGCGCCCTGCGATGAGTGCCAGCACGAACAATCCGCAGAACACGCCGCAAGCTATCAAAGGCAGGGTGGTTGTCGCGGGCTGAGCCAATAACAAATGAAGAATGCCGCTCAACAAGGCCAGAATGAAAAATCCGGCGGCCGACTTGGACATGTGGTGCTCCTGGTGGGAAATCAAAATACCAAACGTTGGGAGTGCTGAGGCTGCAGAAGTGAGCTTTCCTGGCTCACTTCCTGATTTACAAAGCTGGGCTCATGACCCATGACTGCCAATTGAGGTGCTCTTTGCAGTTGAAGGTAGTGAGGCATGCGCTGTGCAACCACGGCAACGTCGCCCTCTGGGATAAATTGAAAGCCAAGCAGTACGGCCAAGGCGATCGCATTCGAGAGTAAAAGGGCGCGGGTCATGGGGGCATCCTCTATTGTTCTTGGAGAATAGCTAAAGCAGTCCGTATGCCAAGAGTCTAACGGCTATTAAATCCTTTAAAAACAAGGATTTAATGTGGTTTTAGAGAGGGGTCGCATTGCAATTTGCAATGATGGCGCTCTGGGGTGATGCAATTTGCACGGTAAACAATGCTGCAGGGCTGTGAGGCGCTTGCCTACACTTAAAAAGCCCAAGGACGACATGACAAAAGCAGGTGTGCCCGTTAACATGCTCGCCGTCTATCGTTCCGCGGTCCTCGCGGGCGACTTTGTGTCTCAGTAGCTCAATTGGATAGAGCATCCCCCTCCTAAGGGGAAGGTTGGCAGTTCGAACCTGCCCTGGGACACCATTATAATCAGGTTATTAGCTAGATTTTCCGATAGCTCCTCGATTGAGTTTTCTCTCAAGTCCCCACTTTGGTCCCCACTTCTCTGAGCGTTCGGTATTGAGTCAACTTTTCAAGGGAATCGGATTCTTCTGGCCGATTTTCGAAATTGATGCCTTGGCCGTTCTCTCTACCTGTGTAATTGAATCCCAATTGAAAAGCCATTGTGCATTTCAACTGATCCCCTGCGTCGGATTCGGCCCGCGCGCTTCGTAAAAATGATGAATGTTGCCTATGGTGGCGACAGGCTGAAATCGGCCAAAAGCGGGCACGACAGTTCGGCAATCCTGCGCGGGGCTCGACTGGTTTTGTCCTTATGTCTAAGTGGTTAAGGTCATGGAAGCAATAGGGGGCGTGCTACCATATCGCCACCCTCTCCCCCAGAAGTCTTTTCTGCCTCTAGGTAATCGCCATGGACGATGTAGTCATAACGCATTTGGATGTGTACCAGAGCTGGCAAAACCATCTCTTCAATTTCAGTCTCGACGATCCCAAGACGAACGCACCTGGGCTGCGCAAACCGCAACTGGCGGCGCTTTATGCCACTCTGGGGCACCTGGTGGTTGATCCCTCTTCGACCGCCACAGTGGTCATGCCGACCGGTACAGGGAAGACCGACACCATGCTCGCGCTGATCATCGCTGCGAGGATGGCCAGAACCTTGATCCTGGTTCCCTCGGACGCCCTCAGGACGCAGTTGGTGGGCAAGTGCACGGAGATGAAGACGCTCCGCACCGTGGGGGCGGTATCGGACACGGCGCGTAACCCCATTGTTGCAGCCATCGATTCGAAGCTGTCTGAGGCGCAGGTTGCAGAATTAGCTACTGCCAACATCATTGTGGCCACTCCCCAGGCCCTGCTGCTATTCGAAGACGCCGTCTTGGGGGCGCTGGTGAACATGTGCAGCCACCTGATGATCGACGAGGCTCACCATGTCGTGGCAGTGAGTTGGAACCGAATCAAAACCGCCTTCATGGGCAAACCGTGTATTCAGTTCACAGCGACGCCATTCCGGGAGGATGGTCTGGCTCTGGCCGGCAAGATTATCTACAACTACCCGCTCCGGGATGCGCAGCTTGATGGCTATTTCAAAGGCATCGAGTTCCATCCGGTACGAGAATACAACCTCAAGCTGTCCGACCAGGCCATCGCAGACAAGGCTGTTGAGCTGCTCCGGGCTGACCTCAAGGCTGGGTACAACCATTTAATGATGGTGCGGGCCAAATCGCACAAGCGGGCGACAGACCTGTTTGAGATTTACAAGCAGCACGCCGACCTCACGCCAGTCCTGATTCACAGCAAGGTGCCGAACCAAGCCAGGGTGATGGAGGAGATCGTCAAGAAGAAGCACCGGATCATCGTCTGCGTCGACATGCTTGGGGAAGGCTTCGATCTGCCTGAGCTCAAAATCGCTGCAATTCATGACCAACACCAAAGCCCTGCGGTGACGCTCCAGTTCATTGGCCGGCTGACGCGGGTTGATGCCGCCCTTGGTGATGCCAAGTTCGTGGCGAACATCGCTAACCAGAAAACCGACCACCAGATGGCAGACCTCTACAAGGAGAGTGCTGACTGGGGTGCAGTCATTCGCAACGTGAGCGAGCAAAAGGTAGGCCGGGAAATTGAGAAGGCGGACTTCAACGAGCAGTTTGCTGACGGTGACGATGCCCAAGTGATTTTTGGGCTGAACCCGAACCCCAAAATCAGCGCCGTGGCGTATCACGTCTCCCCCAAAGACTGGACACCACAGCGTGCGCAGGGTCTGGATGGACGCAGAGAAACACTGCAGTACATCTCGATCAATGATCAGGCCGATACCGTCATTGCCGTGACTCGGCGAGAGACGCTGGTTGGGTGGGCTCAGACCGAAGAAATCGTCGATACCAACTGGAATCTGTACATCGCTTTCTATAACAAAGCGCAGAAAACCCTGTTCATTCACACCTCGGGTGACGACACCCAGGCAACTCGCTTTCTTAACCTGGTAGCCAAAGACCCTCGTCGCATCAATGGTGAGCCGACCTTCCGTACGCTCCACGACATCAAGCTGATGAAGCTGCAGAACGTTGGCCTGTCCCGCGCCCGGAAAGACCTGCGGTTCACGATGCACGTGGGGCGCGATATCAACCAGGTGATCAGCGACATCGAGAAAGGCAATGCGACAAAGTCCAACATCTTCGCCACGGGTTTTGAGAATGGAGAACGAACCACCGTGGGCTGCTCGCACAAGGGCAAGATCTGGGAGATGAACTCCTCTCCAATCAACTACTGGGTCGAGTGGTGCAAGCGCATGTCGTTCAAACTCAACGACAACACCATCGACCCTGCTGACGTACTCAAAAATGTCATGCGTGTTGACCAAATCAAGGACAGATGGCCAGAAGGCCTGTTCTACGCCGACTGGCCTGTGTCGATCGCGATCGAAAACGAGCAAAGGATCTCGCTATATTTTCAGGGAGAGACTTTCAACCTTCTCGACGTCGAGCTTGGTAAGCCTGAGTACAGTGGCGCGCGGACGCTGGAGATCCCCGTCCTTGTCGCGCGTAACGATGGCGAAGAGCGTCGCCTCACTACCATCGCCATCAAGTTGTTGGAGGACGGATACAAGACCTCCTGCCCAGGTGTGAAGATCCTTTACCCCCACGAAATGCCACTGGACTCCTACCTAGATGCAGAGCCGCTAGTATTGCTCAAGGTCGACGGTTCCATGGTGCAAGGCAACTACCGTCAGTACTCGCTCAACAGCATGGATGTAAAACTGCCTGCCGGTTTGCTCGAACCCTGGGATTGGGGAACGACGAAAATCCATCAGGAGTCCATGCGTGCAGAGCGACGTAAGGACTCAGTACAAGGCTTCACCTTTGACAAGATCGCTGATGACTACTCCATCGTCTTCAACGATGACGGCAAAGGCGAAATTGCTGATCTGGTGGCAATTCGGGAAAACAAGGACGCCATCTACGTCGACCTTTACCACTGCAAATTCTGCCCCATGACGGATGGCGTGGCCGCGCCCGGGGCGCGCGTCGCCGACGTCTATGAGGTATGCGGTCAGGCGTCGAGATCGGTGAAATGGCTGTACACAGGCGATAAGTTCTTCAACCGACTGATGGATCGTTACCAGCAATCACTGCTAAAGGACTTCGACAGAATCCTGAAAGGCACGCCTCAGCAGCTGGAGATACTGCGAAATAAATGCCACGACCATGAGTTGATCTTCAAATTTGTGATCGTCCAACCCGCGATATCAGCGAAGAAGGTGTCGAAGGAGCAGTTGGCCGTCTTGGGAACGAGCTACACATACATCAAGAGTATCTCGGGCTCGGACATCAAGGTCATTGTCAGCCCTTAATTGACTTGCACCAGCGGAATTGCAGCCGATTCCGCTGATGTGCTGTGATCCGCGCCTCCGATACCGACTTTGCTTTTGCCATCACAAGCATAGGCAGCCTGAAGGGTCCTAAATTTCCAAGGTGCTCGATGAACGCTTCTGGCCGTTTTCAGCCGGTCGCCATAGGCAGAAAACGGCCAGAAGCGGACAGTTACTGCATACCAGAACCTGGGGCAGTTATGAATCTAACTATCTCTCTTTTGAACGCAGACTATCGCAACCGCCCATGTGAAAATTACAGTTTTTAGCTTCTGGGAATGGTTCAATCCCTGCGTGATTTACTGTTAGCCCCCATCCTTCTGCACGGCTCATAAGAAAACCCATGACACCAACCCAATTCATCTCAATCTGGAAATCCAACAAACTCACTGAGCGTGCCGGGGCGCAGTCACACTTTGATGATTTGTGCGAGTTACTCGGCGTCGATAAGCCGCGTGATCCCAACAATTACTGCTTCGAACGTGGCGCCAAGAAATCCGGAGGCGGCGATGGCTGGGCCGATGTCTGGAAGCGTGGTCATTTCGCGTGGGAGAACAAGAAGCCTGGACGTGACCTTGACAAGGCCCTAAAGCAACTAACTGACTATTCCCTGCAACTCGAAAGCCCGCCGCTCCTGGTGGTTTGCGACCGTGAGCGCCTCATTATCCACACTGCCTTCACTGGCTACCCTGATGAACCCCGCGAAATTCGTATTGAAGAATTGGTGGATGACAGCAAGCGGCAAATGCTCAAGTGGGTGTTTACAGACCCGTTAAAGCTGCGGCCCGAAAAATCTACCGCAGCAGTCACCGAAGAGGCTGCCCGTCGCTTTGCTGACTTGGCCGAGGCTATGCGCCAGCGTGGGCAAGACAGTAATCAAGTGGCACACTTCCTCGTGCAATGTCTGTTTTGCATGTTCGCCGAAGACGAAGGTCTGTTGCCTGAAAGGATTTTCACGGGCCTGCTTACGAGCGCCAAAAGTGACGTAGCGAAGGCCGCCAACCGTATTGCCGCGCTGTTCATGGCTATGCAGGAACCCAAAGGCGTTTACGGCAACGATGACATCGAATGGTTCAACGGCGGATTATTCCGCCACATTGCCATCCCCACGCTAACGGCCAGCGACCTTGAAACGCTGCGTGCTGCCTCTGCAGATATGGACTGGCGAGCGATTGACCCTACCATTTTTGGCACGCTGTTCGAACGCGGGCTTGGAAAAATGCGCGCTGCGCTTGGCGCGCATTACACGGACACCAACACTATTGCCAAGCTCGTCGATCCGCTGGTACGCGACCCGCTTTTGGTCGAATGGCAAGCGACGCGCGAAAAAATCGTCACGCAAATGGCCAAGGCCGGTGCGTTCGACGAGGCGAAAGCCGCCGCCGTGAATGTAAAAACTACGGTGCAAGCGAAGAAAGAAATGGAGCGCAAGCTTACCGCTGCAAAGACCGCCAGCACCAAAGCATTGAACGAGGCACGCAACCTATATACCAATTTTCTTCTGCGTCTTAATAAATTTCGTGTACTCGACCCGGCCTGTGGCAGTGGCAATTTTTTGTATCTGGCACTTAAAGCGCTGCGCGATGTAGAAAAGTGCGCACAAATTGAAGCGCAGGAGCTGGGCCTGCACGCTGAGACGGAATTGCAGACCGGCCCACACAACATCCTGGGCTTGGAAATCAATGGGTTTGCTGCGGAGCTGGCTCGGGTCACTGTGTGGATTGGCGACATCCAGTGGTGCAGGCAGAACGGCTGGCGGCATGCAAGCAACCCGATTCTAAAGCCACTGGATGGCGTCGAACATCGTGATGCATTGATGAACACCGATGGCAGCCAAGCCCAGTGGCCTAGCGCGGATGTAATCGTCGGCAATCCACCGTTTATAGGCAACAAGAAGATGCGCGGTGAGTTGGGAGATGCCTATGTGGACGCGGTGCGCCTCGCCTATAGAGACAACAACATTGACGGTGCAGACTTTGTTTGCTTCTGGTTCGAGAAAGCACGGCTGCAGATGGAAGCGGGCAAGTTGCAATCAGCAGGCTTGGTTTCGACCAACTCCATTCGCGGCGGTGCGAACCGCGAGGTGCTTAGTCGAATTTTGGAGAAGTCGCCGATTTTTCTTGCTTGGAGCGATGAGGAATGGTGGGACAACGGCGCTGCCGTGCGCGTGTCGATGACGGGTTTCGGACAAAGCACCATCAAACCGAAGCTTGATGGACTTGACGTTGCGGTTATTCATGCCGACCTGAATTCAGACATTGATGTGACGAACGCATCAATAATGCGAGAAAACTTGAACAAGTCATTTCAGGGTGTCACGCCGCGCGCTGAAGTTCAGAAGAGGCGCCGCCTTGAGCTTGGACTTCCGAGCGCCACGTTCAACCTCAGCGGGGACGAGGCTAGGAAAATTCTGCGAGAACCAGCCAACGCCAAGGGGGAGCCGATGTCCGCTGTAGTGCGCCCATATTGGATTGCAGACGAAATCACGACGAGGCCACTTGATCGTTTCATCGTCAACTTCATTGTCCGCGAAAAAAAGGACGCCTCCCTTTTCGAGTTACCGTTTGGGGCCTTGGAAAACGTGCGACTGAACCGTGCGCAAATGAAAGACGCCCAAGGCTACCCATGGTGGCAGCTTTGGCGGCCTCGCCCGGCCATGGTCACCGCACTTAATGGACTAACTCGCTACATCTCCATTACGCGAGTATCAAAGCACCATCTTTGCGCATGGACACCTCCTGCCGTTACCCCGGGCGATGCACTGGTAGTTATCGCCCGGGACGACGACACCACCATGGGAATACTTCAATCTCGTATTCACGAAGTTTGGGCGCTCAGGCGTGGCACGAGCTTGGGAGTCGGAAATGACCCACGCTACACTCACACAACTTGCTTTGAAACTTTCCCGTTTCCCGATGGTTTGACACCGAATATCCCTGCGGTGAAATACGAAGACAACGAAAAAGCGAAGGCCATCGCCATTGCTGCAAGCGAACTCATGGCGTTGCGTGATCATTACCTCAATCCACCGGACTGGACGGACTGGCTCATTACCACTGAAGAGGATGCTGCCGGCTTTCCGAAACGCCCAGTCCCTAAGTCAGGCCATGAATTGGACCTGAAAAAACGTACGCTAACTAACCTTTATAATAAACGCCCGCAGTGGCTCGCACTCACACACGAATCCCTGGATAAAGCTGTCGCAATAGCCTACGGCTGGAATGACTATGATCCTGAGTGGACGGATGAACTCATCCTGCGCCGTCTTCTGGCGCTGAACCTGCAGCGCAGCAAAAACTAGCTTTGGGTCTGCTTTGAGTCGTTTTCTGCCTCTCTCGATGGGCAGAAAACGGCCAGGAGTGGTCAGTCATGATAGACAGAGTCGACCCCACGCTGACTCTCGTCAGAATCAATAACGTGGTCTGTCCCCGCTTTTTTCGTCAACAAGGCTCAAGCGGCTACACCTCAAACTTAACGTGCATGGCCTGATTTGAACACCTGGTGCATTGACTCGCGGGTAGTAAGAGCACCAGGACAGTAATGCAAACACCATGGTCGTCGTGCCAGATAGCCAACCATTCGGTACACTTCCGAGTACGTGAAAGATCCCCATAACACTGAGCGAGAGAGGGCTGCATGGAGCACGACCTAAGTTACGTACATGAACATAAACTAAAAATCAAAGAGTACACGCTAAGCCGCATCCATTCTTCCATTGAAAAATTCAGCACATCCATATATTCATCAGCCACAGAAAACACTCCTGATTACCGGTCCTTACGTTTCACTGTTCTCGCCGACCTAGAAGGAACCTCAGCAAAGCTTGATATTGAGTTTAGGCTGAATGCGGACCATATTTATAATACGCGCTTCTCTCTATATGAAAAGCCGAAAGATATTAACACATACACTTTAAAGTTTTTTGCTATTAATCTAATTCAAGATATCCTCGCCAATGATCACAATGAGGAGATGAAAAAGTACACTATACGAACATACTCAAGGTTTTACTGCTGTTATGCAATGACTGACACCGTCTTTATAAATTTCGACCCAAAATTTCTCATAAAACCTCAGCCATGGCCCACCAGAGAAGAGCCACTATCCGAACAAATACTAATGTTCGATACCGAGGTTCACGCCGTCAATATTGAGCATGCTCGCAACCTGGCATACAATCACACAGCTAATATGAATGCTTACCTTTCCGTGCTTCTAGACTGTGGCTTCGAAATGGTAAGTTCGGAATTCAGAATATTTAACATAAAAAATGAGCGCGGTATAGTACAGTCGATGCGTTACCGGACCGGCGTCGTAGACAACGAACTAGGGCTGCTGGTAAAAGACAATCACTATGGTCTTAAAGACTTACATGATAAGGACCAAGTTGACTCCTATAATGCAGGGAAAGTTGCTTTAAGCTTTGCAGGCACCCGGGAGGATGGGGGCTTCGAGCATTATTCTACCGCCGTATTCGATAATTCATCGAATAATGAATTCCTCGATAAAACCTTCAGCAGACATATCCTCACCCCTCCCGCTGGGTCCAAAGACAGGGTTGCTCCACCTCAGTTGTCGGACGAACCTCATTGTCCTAACGCTCCAGTGAGGTTACCAGCCGAAACGCGTAAATTTTTCAGGGCTATTGCTTCTCTTGATGAAAAAAAGAAAGACGCCTTTCTGGCTTGCTGTCGCCTTTATAATCTCGCTTTAACGGTCGGCCGCCGACATCCCACCCTGGCACAATCATATAAAGTTTGTGCCGTCGAAGCTCTGGGGCTTTGCGAAAACAAGAAATTTTCAGAGTTCATGATAAGCCATAGTAAGCCGGGATTCGACAAAGACCTGACAGACTATTTTTACAGCGTTCGCTCCAAACACTTCCACGCTGGGCAGTTCCTATTTGATGAATACAACATCGAATTTCAGCAAGACATCGCGTTCTCTTTTCACGAAAAAAATGCTGATTTTGGAAACTTTAGCCGCTACATCAGAATAGCGATCATCAGCTGGGTTAAAATTAATTTGCTTGATAGGGTCTAATAACTATTATTTGTTTAACTCAGAGCTCGGTTTTGGGGCCTTGGCTCGTATATTCATAAAAAAAGGATTTCGGAATGAAGTATGAAAAAACGCTGAGAAGATTGTGTGCGTATCCCAAGCTAACCGAAGACCTAATAGTCGCAGCTTTCAATAAATATGAAGATAAGGATGTAGATGTTCGTCCTAAGAACATTGAAAAGCCGGGCTTTGAGATTGCCACCGATGCTGGTTTGTGCTTTGTCACGGAACGACCGATAAGCCACTACAATGAGAAGTGGGGGCGGGTCACTGGCGCGCAGGAAAGAGCATTGCCGTTGTCCTTGCCAGTACCGCTTCACATCATAGGTGAAGGTCAGCTAAATAAAGAAATATTCGAAATGAATAATTCAAAAGATCCGAAATCTGCAGCAGATTTTTGGCTTAATGAGTTTTTTGCGCCTGAAATCGCAGCAACCTATTTCAATAAGTTTTTTTCTACAAGCGACTCTCTTAAAAGTTATCGACTCATCGTGTTTGAGGCGATAGAAGCTTACTATCTTGGAATGGATCATGTAGCGATTATGTCTCTTATACCAGTATTCGAGGCGGGGTTAAGAAATGTTCAGAACTCGCGCCTGAGCATTGCGCCCGATAATGTAAGTGGAGAGGTTTTTGAGCGCCATCTTCGTAGTATCATAATTCAATGGGGGCGACGAAGGCTGGAATCATATGTTTGGCACCCAGGAAAAGACTATAATCAAGCGGTTGAGATAGATTTTTTAACGCATATATGCCCGCAGTCTGATGTGATTAACGCGTTCAGAATATACTTTAAGAATGTTCTTTATAGGCCTAGTTATGGTGAAGTTGATGGTTTTAATCGTCATCTTGTAATGCACTTGTTGAAAAATGATTTTAACAATCCAGCGAACTTTGCAAGATTGTTCATTTGTCTGACTCATATAACATTTATAGAGAGTCTCGAAAATAGAAATGTTCCGTTCTTTTGGCGTGGAATCGATGATAGAGATTTAGAAGTTGCAGCGTATTTTACGGATATATCTAGAGAGTTTGGCGAAGCTCGTCGACCAATTTTGCGCTCGCTGGGGGTTGATGGGTATTAAGTGGAATCAGTGGAATTGGCACCTTAGGTGCGTGTCGTGATATCGGTGAAACAACGCAATCTGCGGAGTTCCTCCTGATGCTGGATCTAGGAGGCGCGTTGGCGTCAGAAATTACAAATAATTTTATATTGAATTGTTATTCATGTTGATTTTCTTATTCCTTTTCGTGCATTTTAAGCGGGCCAATGACTCGTAGAGCCGCATAAAGATATTCAAAAGCAATTCTGATAGTAAAACACCATATAAAACAGCAGTTTAGAGTCGGTTTTTGGCTGATTGACGTGTCAGCTCGTGTCGCGAATGATCAGCGTCACAGGCTTTGACAACGAGAAATACGCGATGCAAATTCAAACTACTGAGCAGGTTTGCGAGATCTTTAAGATTTCACGGTCAACGCTTTATCGGCTATCGAAGAACGATCCCGCCTTTCCACAGCCGTTGCATTTCGGTCGCGCAATTCGCTGGAACCTCGCAGACATTTGTGAGTTCTACGCGCAGCAGCGACACGCCTCGCAAAAGCGGGCATAAAAAAGCCCGCACGAGGCGGGCCTTTCCTTAATTACGTTCAGCAGCTGATTTCTTGGCGGAAACCTGCGGAACGCAATCGGTGAACATAGTATGTATATGCCTTTGCAGATCTGCAAGCATCAATTCTGCGTGCGTGTTCACCGCCGATCAGGCGGTGGTCAATGGCGGCAATAGCTCATTGTTTTGGCACTTCTTC
>NZ_JBAGKV010000042.1:0-47482 GCF_037049705.1 Janthinobacterium sp. LPB2021202312-11-4
CTAACGGCTTGATAATTACAGAGGTAAATGCGATGCGCATTAGCATATTTGGTTTGGGTTACGTCGGTGCAGTCTGTGCCGGTTGCCTGTCTGCACGTGGCCATGACGTCATTGGCGTCGATGTTGCCAAAGACAAGATCGATATGATCAACGCCGGCAAATCGCCGATCGTTGAACCGGGTCTGGGCGAACTGCTGGCCAAGGGTATCGAGACCGGCCGTCTACGCGGTACCACCAACTTCGCCGAAGCGATTCGCGACACCGACGTGTCGATGATCTGCGTCGGTACGCCGAGCAAGAAGAACGGCGACCTGGAACTGAACTACATCGAAGCGGTGTGCCGCGAGATCGGTTTTGTCCTGCGTGACAAGACGTCCCGCCACACCATCGTGGTTCGCAGCACCGTATTGCCGGGCACGGTCGCCAACGTTGTCATCCCGATTCTCGAAGATTGCTCGGGCAAGAAAGCCGGGGTCGATTTCGGTGTGGCGGTGAACCCTGAGTTCCTGCGTGAAAGCACTGCGATTGCCGACTACGACCTGCCACCGATGACCGTCATCGGCGAGTTCGATACCGCCAGCGGCGACGTGCTGCAAGCGCTGTACGAAGAACTCGACGCACCGATCATCCGCAAGGACATCGCCGTCGCCGAGATGATCAAGTACACCTGCAACGTGTGGCACGCCACCAAGGTGACCTTCGCCAACGAGATCGGCAACATCGCCAAGGCTGTCGGCGTCGATGGTCGGGAAGTGATGGAAGTGGTCTGCCAGGACAAAACCCTGAACCTGTCGCAGTACTACATGCGTCCGGGCTTCGCGTTCGGCGGCTCCTGCCTGCCCAAAGACGTGCGCGCCCTGACCTTCCGTGCCGGTTCCCTGGACGTCGATGCGCCGCTGCTCAACTCGCTGATGCGCAGCAACGTGTCGCAAGTGCAGAACGCCTTCGACATCGTCTCCAGCCACGACAAACGCAAAGTCGCCCTGCTCGGCTTGAGCTTCAAGGCTGGCACCGATGACCTGCGCGAAAGCCCGCTGGTGGATCTGGCCGAAATGCTGATCGGCAAGGGTTACGACCTGAGCATCTACGACAGCAACGTCGAGTACGCCCGTGTCCACGGCGCGAACCGCGACTACATCGAATCGAAGATCCCCCACGTTTCGTCCCTGCTCAACGCCGACTTCGACGATGTGATCAACAACTCCGACGTGATCATCCTCGGCAACCGTGACGAGAAATTCCGCGCCCTGGCGGAAAACGCGCCACACGGCAAGCAAGTGGTCGACCTGGTGGGCTTCATGTCCAAAGCCACCAGCGTCAGCGGTCGCACCGAAGGCATCTGCTGGTAACACACACCGCTGTGCGGCAACGCGCAACGACTGTGCGAACCCGCCGTAGGAGCTGACGAGTGCAACGAGGCTGCGATCTTGACCGGGCCACTTGAGTCCTGAGTGAACCCAAAGACAAAGATCAAAAGATCAAAAGATCAAAAGATCGCAGCCTTCGGCAGCTCCTACGCAGGTTCAGCCCAGCGCCGGGTGAACCCGAAAAGATCAAAAGATCGGTGTCACCCGTGACCTTGCAAGTTTTTGTAAGCCTGCCTTAACCCCATCGGGCCACCCAACAGGCTCGCCCGAGATAGAGACGGATGCAGATTATGCACAGGCTAAAGCACGGCCTACTTCAGGCCGCCGGTTGGCTGTTTTACCTCAGTTTATTGATGGGCATCGCCATGATGTTGCCTGCGTCCACATTCGACTCCCAGTCGAAGGACTTCATCTTCCTGATCGGTTTTATCGGGATCTGGCGTTACTCGATGGGCGCCACGCACTTTCTGCGCGGCATGCTGTTTCTGTACGTGGTCTACCCGCACCTGCGGCGCAAAGTGCGCAAGCTGGGTAAAGCGGCAGACCCGTCCCATGTGTACCTGATGGTCACCAGTTTTCGTATCGATGCCCTGACCACCGCCCAGGTCTACAGCTCGGTGATTCGCGAAGCGATCGACTGCGGCCTGCCCGCGACCATGGTCTGCTCCATCGTGGAAATGTCCGATGAGCTGCTGGTCAAAAGCCTCTGGGCCCGGATGAATCCGCCGGACCGGGTCAAACTCGACTTCGTGCGCATTCCCGGCACCGGCAAGCGCGATGGCCTGGCCTACGGTTTCCGCGCCATCTCGCGTCACCTGCCGGACGACCGTGCCGTGGTAGCCGTGATCGATGGCGACACCGTGCTCGCCCCCGGCGTCGTGCTCAAGACCGTGCCGTGGTTCCAGCTGTTCGGCAACGTCGGCGGCCTGACCACCAACGAATTCTGCGAAGTGCGCGGCGGCTACATCATGAGCGAATGGCACAAACTGCGCTTCGCCCAACGCCACATCAACATGTGCTCGATGGCTCTGTCCAAGCGCGTTCTGACCATGACCGGGCGGATGTCGGTGTTCCGCGCAACCGTGGTGACCGACCCGGACTTCATCGCCGACGTGGAAAGCGACTCGCTGCAACACTGGCGCCTGGGCCGCTTCAAATTCCTCACCGGTGACGACAAATCGAGCTGGTTCAGCCTGATGCGCCTGGGCTACGACACCTTCTACGTACCCGACGCCGCGATCCACACCGTGGAACACCCGCCGGAAAAGAGCTTTATCAAGGCTAGCCGCAAACTGATGTTCCGCTGGTATGGCAACAACCTGCGCCAGAACTCCCGGGCCTTGGGCCTGGGGATGAAACGCCTGGGACTGTTCACCTCGGTGGTGCTGTTCGACCAGCGTGTATCGATGTGGACATCCCTGCTCGGCCTGACCGTGGCGATCATCGCCAGCTTCAAGTACGGCGGCGCGTTCATCCTCGCTTACCTGCTGTGGATCGGCCTCACCCGTTTGATCCTGACCCTGCTGCTGTCCTGCTCCGGCCACCGGATCGGCCCGGCCTACCCGATCATTCTTTATTACAACCAGATCGTCGGCGCGCTGGTGAAGATCTACGTGTTCTTCCGCCTCGACCAACAATCCTGGACTCGCCAGGACACCAAATTGACCCGTGATCTCGCCAGCTTTCAACGTTGGTTCAACACCTGGTCGTCTCGGACCATGACCTTCTCCGCCGGCAGCATTTTCGTCGCCGTGCTGCTGATGATGGTCTGACCGCCCCCTTATTGAATTAGCCAGGAAATAGCCCCCTATGAATACCGCCGTCAACGCCAACGTAGTGCACGAATCCGAAGCCCAGCGCCAACATGCCCGGGTAAAAATCCCGGCCAAGCTGCGGTTCTTCGGCCCCGATCGGACTCCAATGGAGGCCCGGGTCATCGACCTGTCCGCTGGCGGCCTGGCGTTCAACGCCGGTCAGTTGCCGCTGAAAATCGGCGATGTGCACAAGGCTCGCCTGCAATTCGTCATCGATAACCTTGGCCTGGCCATGGATGTCGAACTGCAGATCCGCTCCTTCGATCGCCAGACCGGGCGCGCCGGTTGCCAGTTCCAGAACCTGGAACCGCAAGACATCTCGACCCTGCGGCACCTGATCACCTCTCACCTGGCCGGCGACATCGTCAGCATGGGTGAAGTGCTGGCGACCCTGCAGCGTGACAACTTCACCAAGGCGCGCAAGGTCAAGGACGGCGGCCACGGCATGACCCCGTTCGGTCGTCTGCGTGCGGTGACCTTCAGCTTCGCGATTTTCCTGGTCGGCCTCGCCGCGTTCGGTTTCATCTTCAAGTCGGTGTACGGCATGTACTTCGTCAGCCACGCCCAGGCCGGCATCGTCAGCGTACCGGGCATGAACATCACCATGCCCCGGGACGGCACCGTGCAGAGTCTGATCAAAGACGACGGCATCGCCGCCAAAGGCGCGCCGCTGGCCACCTTCAGCACCAGCATGCTCGACGTGCTCAAGGGCCATCTGGACGAAGACCAGTTGCAACCGGCCAAGGTTGAAGAACTGTTCGGCAAGCAAATGACCGGCACCTTGACCTCGCCGTGCGATTGCACCGTGGCCCAGCAACTGGTCGCCAACGGTCAGTACGCCAGCAAGGGCGACGTGATCTTCACCCTGGTGCCGCGCAACAGCGAAGCCAACATCGACGCGCGCTTCACCTATCGCCAGTTCGCCGACGTGCGTCCGGGTGCGCCAGTGACCTTCGAAATCGCCGGCGAAAACAAGACCCGCACCGGCAAGATCGTCAGCAGCACCAGCCTGAAAAGCGCCGACCTGTCCTCCGACATCCGCGTGCAGATCAAGCCTGACGAACCGCTGGACACCACCTTCGCCGGTCGCCCGGTGGAAGTGAACAGCGACCGTGGCCCGAACCTGAACTGGCTGATCGACAAAGCCATGGCCGCCGGTATTTAAGTCGAGGACATGCCTGTGACGATTATCAGTCTCCTGAAAACACCGCAAACCTTGTGGGAGCGGGCTTGCTCGCGAAAGGATCAGCGCGGTCTGCCTGATGCACCGCAGCGCCTGCTTCGCGAGCAAGCCCGCTCCCACATGGGTTTTGCATTCTGCTCTCTGGCGCTGGCCGTCAGCCTCAGCGGTTGCGCCGGCCTGCCCGACCAGCGCCTGGCCAACGAAGCCCTCAAGCGCGGCGACACCGCGCTGGCGGCGCAGAACTACCAGCAACTGGCAGACCTGGGCTACAGCGAAGCCCAGGTTGGCCTGGCCGATATCCAGGTCGACAGCCGTGACCCGGCGCAGATGAAACAGGCCGAGGCGACCTACCGCGCCGCAGCCGCTGTATCACCCCGCGCCCAGGCGCGCCTGGGTCGCCTGTTGGTCGCCAAGCCCGGGTCCACTGAAGCCGAACAGCACGAAGCCGAAGGCCTGTTGAAAAAAGCCTCGGCCAACGGCGAAGGCAACACGCTGATCCCGCTGGCCATGCTGTACCTGCAATACCCCCACAGTTTCCCGAACATCAACGCCCAGCAGCAGATCAGCCAATGGCGCGCCGAAGGCAAACCGGAAGCGGGCCTGGCCCAAGTGCTGCTCTATCGCACCCAAGGCACTTACGACCAGCACCTGGACGAAGTCGCCTCCATCTGCAAAGCCGCGTTGAACATCACCGACATCTGCTACGTCGAGCTGGCCACGGTTTACCAGAAACAAGCCAAGCCAGAGCAACAGGCCGAGCTGATCAAGCAGATGCAAGCGGGCCATGCTCGCGGCACTGTTTCCGCTCAGCGCGTGGACAGCGTTGCTCGGGTCCTGGGTGATGCAAGCCTGGGCAAGACCGACGAAAAAACCGCGCAGTCGCTACTCGAAGGCATCGCCCCGGGCTACCCCGCTTCCTGGGTCAGCCTGGCGCAGTTGCTCTACGACTTCCCGGAACTGGGCGACGTCGACACGATGATGAAGTACCTCGACAACGGTCGAGCGGCGGATCAACCCCGCGCCGAACTGCTGCTCGGCAAGCTCTACTACGAAGGCAAATGGGTGCCGGCCGACGCCAAGGTCGCCGAAGCACACTTCCAGAAAGCCGTCGGCCGCGAAGTCGCCGCCGATTACTACCTCGGCCAGATTTATCGCCGTGGCTATCTGGGCAAAGTCTATTCGCAGAAGGCTCTGGATCACCTGCTGACCGCTGCGCGTAACGGCCAGAACAGCGCCGACTTCGCCATCGCCCAACTGTTTTCCCAAGGCAAGGGCACCAAGCCCAACCCGGTCAACGCTTACGTCTTCAGCCAGCTCGCCAAGGCTCAGGACACCCCGCAAGCCACTGAGCTTGCGACAACACTCGAAGCCCAACTGCCGCCTGCCCAGCTCGCCGAGGCCCAACGCCTGTTGAAACAAGAACAGGCCATTCGTGGCGCCTCAGGCCAGAACAAGCTGGATATGCACGCTCTGCAAGAAGAAGACGGCGAGGAAACACTATGAAGCTCAATCCTTTTGTTCAGGCCGGTATTGGCCTGACATTCGCCCTGCTGTGGTCGTGCCCGACCCTGGCGGCCATGACCGATGCCAAGAACTACGGCCTGGAAGTCAAAATCACCGGCCAGTCCGAAGACGATGCCGACCTCGGCACCGCCAAGGGCGGCGACGTCAATGGCCTGGGCCTCGACTTGCGCCCGTGGGTCTACGGTGAACGCGGTGCGTGGAGCGCCTACGCCATGGGTCAAGCCGTGACGTCCACTGACATCATCGAAACCGACACCCTGCAACAGGCCGACGACGCCAACCAGACCACCAACAGCGGTGATCGCACGTCGAAGAAAAACTACCTGGCGATGCGCGAATTCTGGGTCGGCTACAGCGGTCTCACGCCGTACCCCGGCGAGATGCTCAAACTCGGTCGCCAACGCCTGCGCAATGACGACGGCCAATGGCGCGACACCAACATCGAAGCACTGAACTGGACCTTCGACACCACCCTGTTGCGGGCCAACGCCGGTGTGGCCGAACGCTTCAGCGAATACCGCACCGACCTGAAAGAACTGGCCCCAAAAGACAAGGATCGGCTGCACACCTACGCCGATGCGGCGTACCAATGGACGCCGGGCAACTGGGTCGGCATTCGCGGTCATCACACCCACGATGACGGCAAACTCGATTACCCGGAACCGGGCGTGGCCGGCGATTCGCTGGACAAGAAACAGAACGGCGACATCACCTGGCTCGGCCTCACCGCCGACAGCGACGCCTATAACTGGCGCAACACCAACACCGTCAATTACTGGGGCAGCATCACCGGCATGCGCGGCGACACCGACACGGTCAACCCGCTGAACGCCGATGGCACCCGCCCCACCGAAGCCAAGAAAGGTGATGACCTCAACGGCTGGGCCACCGATATCGGCGTGCGCCTGCGCCTCGATCCGCAATGGCAAGTCGGCGCCGCCTATGCCCGCGCCAGCGCCGATTACGAACAGAACGGCCTGGAAAGCAACCGCTCGAACTACACCGGTACGCGCTCGCGGGTGCACCGTTTCGGCGAAGCCTTCCGTGGCGAAATGAACAACATGCAAACCGCGACCCTGTTCGGTTCGTGGATGCTCAACGACGAATACGACGCCAGCCTGATCTACCACAAGTTCTGGCGTGTGGACGGCAACAAACCGGTGGGCAGCAACGGCATCAACGCCGTCGAGAACAACACCGACGACGCCACCGGGGCGATCCTCTCCAGCACCTCGTTGCCCTTGGAAGATGGCAACAAAGACCTCGGTCAGGAAATGGACCTGGTGGTCACCAAGTACTTCAAGCAAGGGCTGTTGCCTGCGGCTTTGAGCCAGTCGATCGATGAGCCTTCGGCCCTGGTGCGTTTTCGTGGCGGTGTGTTCAAGCCCGGCGATGCCTACGGCAAACAAGTCGATTCGTACATGCACCGTGCGTTCATCGACGTGATCTGGCGCTTCTGATGCGAACCGCGAAGGGAGTGCCCGACATGACTCATCCGAAAAGAGGTTCGATCACCTTGCTGGCCGGCGCGATGCTGCTGGCCAGTTCGGTCGCCTTCGCCACTGCGGAACCGGTCGCGCCTGTGCAAAAAGGCCAACCGGCGACCCTGGCCAAGGGGCTGCAACAGGCCAAGACCTACACCGTCAGCAGCGCGCCAACCGCGCCGCTGGAGATGGCCAAGCCGAAACTGCCGGACACCTCCGGCTACACCGCCGAGGCCATCGCCGCAAAAATCGTCCGCACCAAACCGGGCAAAATCAGCGTGCGCCGGATGATGCAGGAAGACGCCTTGAAGGACTTCATCGGCGGCGACAACAAGATGGCCGAGTGGGTGGTGCGTCAACACGGCATCCCCCAGGCGATCTTCGTCGACGACGGTTACATGAACCTCAAGGACCTGGCCAAGAAAGAACCGAAGTACCTCAGCGAAACCTCGCCGGGCGTGTACCTGGCGAAGTTGCCGATCGTGGTCGGGCGCAAAGGCATCCTCGAAATCGACAAACAGACCCAGGAATTGCGCCTGTCCCAAGAGGCCGGCTCGTTCCTGGTCAACGACGGCCAGTTGTTTGTGCGTGACACCAAGATCACTGGCTGGAGCGAGAAGAACAACGGCCCGGCACTGTTCAAGACGCCGAAGGAATTCCGTCCGTTCCTGCTGTCCTGGGGCGGCACCGAGACCTACATCGCCGACAGCAAGATCGCGAGTTTTGGCTACGCCAACAGCAAGTCCTACGGCGTGAGTATTTCCCAGTACACGCCAAACATGGCCAAGGTGCTCAAGCGTCCTGAACCGACGGGCTGGATCGTTGGCTCCGAGTTCTCGGACATGTGGTACGGCTTCTACTGCTACGAAACCCGCGACTTTGTGGTCAAGGGCAACACCTACAAAGACAACATCGTCTACGGCATTGACCCGCATGACCGGTCGCATGGGCTGATCATCGCGGACAACACCGTACACGGGACCAAGAAGAAGCACGGGATCATCATTTCCCGTGAGGTCAACGACAGCTTCATCTTCAACAACCGCAGCTACGACAACCACCTCTCGGGGCTGGTGATCGACCGTAACAGCGTGAACAACCTGATCGCCTACAACGAGATCTACAAGAATCACACCGACGGCATCACCCTCTACGAGAGTGCCGACAACCTGATCTACGGCAACAAAGTGATCAGCAACAAACGCCACGGCATCCGCATTCGTAACAGCGTGAACATCCGCCTCTACGAAAACATCGCCATGGCCAACGGCCTGACCGGCGTGTACGGCCACATCAAGGACCTGAGCGACACCGACCGCGACATCAAGCTCGATCCGTTCGACGCCCAGGTATCGCTGATCGTGGTCGGTGGCGAACTGGCCGGCAATGGCAGCGGACCGCTGTCCATCGACTCGCCGCTGAGCGTCGAGTTGTACCGCGTGTCCATGCTCGCGCCGACCAAATCCAGCGGCATCAGCTTCAACGGGATTCTCGGCGAGCGCCAGGATGAAATTCTCGACCTGCTGGTGCGCCAGCAGAAAGCCGTGCTGATCGACCCTGTCGAACGCCAGACCGAAATGCGGGACTGAGGATAATTTTATGCACCCACACTTGATCAAATTACTCAGCCTGTCGGCCCTGACAGCGGGCATGCTCGCGGCCAGCGCCGGGGCCCGTGCCGACGATGCCGTCAAAGCCCCGAGCTTCACCGCCGACCCGTGCTGCAACCTGTGCCCGGAAGCCCACGACGCTAAGAACTACACCACGCGCTATCAGCAGAACTTCACCACGCTGGTGCAGGCCCAGGGCGATTGGCTGTTCCGTACCCAGGAAGACTTGCGCACCGAATTCGACACCTCCCCCGCCGGCTACAAACGCATGAAACAACTGCACGATGCGTTCAAGAGCAAAGGCGTGGAACTGGTGGTCGTCTACCAACCGACCCGAGGCCTGGTGAACCGCAACAAGCTCAACCCGGAAGACAAGGCCAAGTACGACTTCGACAAGGCCCTGCGCAACTACAAAACCATGCTCGGCCGATTCGCCGCCATGGGCTACACCGTGCCGGACCTGTCGCCGCTGACCAACGAGACGCTGCCCGACACCCTGCCGGCCCACGATTTCTACTTCCGCGGTGACCAACACTGGACGCCGTACGGCGCCCAGCGCACGGCGAAAATCGTCGGTGAACAAATCAAGAAAATGCCGGCCTTCGCCGACATCCCGAAACGCGAATTCGAGAGCCATAAGTCGGGCCGCATGGGCAAGACCGGAACATTGCACAACATGGCCGGTCAACTCTGTGGCACCAGCTACGCGATCCAGTACATGGATCAGTTCACCACCGAGCCAAAAGGCGAAGCGGCGGATGGCGATCTATTCGGTGACTCCGGCAATCCAGAGATCACCCTGGTCGGCACCAGTCACAGCGGCAAGAACTACAACTTCGCCGGTTTCCTCGAAGAGGCCATCGGCGCCGACATCCTCAACGTGGCGTTCCCTGGCGGTGGCCTGGAAGGTTCGATGCTGCAGTACCTGGGCAGCGACGAGTTCCAGAAAAAACCGCCAAAGATTCTGATCTGGGAATTCTCGCCGCTCTATCGCCTCGACCAGGAAACCATCTACCGCCAGATGATGGCGCTGCTGGACAACGGTTGCGAAGGCAAGGAAACACAGATGACCGGCAGCACCACATTGAAGCCGGGCAAAAACGAATTGATGGTCAACAGCAAGAACCTGAACCTGCAAAACAGCAGCCACCAGGTCGACATCCAGTTCGCCGATGCGTCGGTGAAAGTCCTGCACGCCACCCTCTGGTACATGAACGGTCGCCACGAGGACATCAAAATCGAAAAACCGGAAACCTCCGACACTGACGGGCGTTTCGCCTTTGAGTTGCGCACCGACGAAGACTGGGCCACGCAGAACTTGCTGGCGGTCGAAGTCGAGGGCCCTGAAGCAGGTGCCGCGCCACAAAAAGTCGAAGCGAAAATCTGCAAACGCAACGTGTTCCCAGGCGCTGAGCAACGTACCGCTCAGGCCGGGCAATGAGGCTGCTTCTTATGACCTGCATGCACACCCGAACTTTGAAGAATCTACTCGCTCCGTCCCTGCTGACACTGGCCATGTTCGCCGGCGCCACTCAGGCTGCCGCGCCACTGCGCCCGCCACAGGGCTACTTCGCGCCGATTGAAAAAATGAAGACCGGCGACAGCAGCGAAGGCTGCGATGCCATGCCGACGCCGTACACCGGTTCGCTGCAATTTCGCAGCAAGTACGAAGGCTCCGACAAGGCCCGTTCAACCCTGAACGTGCAGTCGGAAAAAGCCTTCCGTGACAGCACCGCCGACATCACCAAACTGGAACGCGGCACCAGCAAGCGCGTGATGCAGTTCATGCGTGATGGTCGCCCCGAACAACTCGAGTGCACGCTCAACTGGTTGACCGCGTGGGCCAAGGCCGACGCGCTGATGTCCAAGGACTTCAACCACACCGGCAAGTCGATGCGCAAATGGGCCTTGGGCAGCATGGCGTCGGCGTACATTCGCCTGAAGTTCTCCGACTCGCACCCGCTGGCCAATCACCAGCAAGAGTCGCAGTTGATCGAAGCCTGGTTCAGCAAAATGGCGGATCAGGTGGTCAGCGATTGGGACAACCTGCCGCTCGATAAAACCAACAACCACTCGTACTGGGCTGCCTGGTCGGTGATGGCAACGTCCGTCGCCACCAACCGCCGCGACCTGTTCGACTGGTCCGTGAAGGAATACAAGGTCGGCGCCAATCAGGTCGACGCCAATGGTTTCCTGCCCAACGAACTCAAGCGCCAGCAACGCGCCCTCGCCTATCACAACTATGCCCTGCCGCCGCTGGCGATGATCGCCAGTTTCGCCCAGGTCAACGGGGTGGATTTGCGTCAGGAAAACAACGGTGCGCTCAAACGCCTGGGTGACAACGTGCTGGCCGGGGTGAAAGACCCGGACCTCTTCGAGAAGAAGAACGGCAAGGAACAGGACATGACGGACCTGAAACAGGACATGAAATTCGCCTGGCTCGAACCGTTCTGCACGCTCTACACGTGCGCCCCGGATGTACTGGCGCAGAAGCACAAGATGCAGCCGTTCAAGACCTTCCGCCTCGGCGGCGACTTGACCAAGGTCTACGACCCGGCCAATGAAAAAGGCAACAAAGGAAGCTAGCACCAAACCCGTAGGAGCAAGGCTTGCCCGCGATGGCCGTAACGCGGTGCAACAGATGAACCGCGTCATCGTTCATCGCGGGCAAGCCTTGCTCCTACAGGGTCAATGCACGATTTGAGTTGAGTGTTATTCCCCCGGTTTTCGGTGGGGGGTTTGGGGGGGCCGTTGGCCCTTGACTGTTGGTTAAACATGGAGAGATCGGGATGGTATTTTCGTCCAACGTGTTCCTGTTTTTGTTCTTGCCGATCTTTCTCGGCTTGTACTACTTGAGCGGGATTCGCTACCGCAACTTGCTGCTGCTGGTCGCCAGCTATGTGTTCTATGCCTGGTGGCGCGTGGACTTCCTCGCGTTGTTCGCCGCCGTCACGCTGTGGAATTACTGGATCGGCCTCAAGGTCGGTGCCGCCGGCGTGCGGACCCAACCGGCCCAGCGCTGGTTGCTCCTGGGCGTGGCCGTCGATTTGTGCATTCTCGGCTACTTCAAGTACGCCAACTTCGGCGTCGACAGCATCAACGCGATGATGACGTCGGTCGGTCTGTCGCCGTTCATCCTGACCCACGTGCTGTTGCCGATCGGGATCTCGTTCTACATCTTCGAGTCCATCAGCTACATCATTGACGTCTATCGCGGTGATACCCCGGCGACCCGCAACCTGATCGACTTCGCGGCATTCGTGGCGATCTTCCCGCACTTGATCGCCGGCCCGGTGTTGCGTTTCCGCGACCTCGCCGACCAGTTCAACAACCGCACCCATACCCTCGACAAGTTTTCCGAGGGCTGCACGCGGTTCATGCAGGGTTTCATCAAGAAAGTCTTTATCGCCGACACCCTTGCGGTGGTAGCGGACCATTGCTTCGCCCTGCAAGCCCCGACCACGGGTGACGCCTGGCTCGGCGCCCTGGCGTACACCGCGCAGCTGTATTTCGACTTCTCCGGCTACAGCGACATGGCCATCGGCCTGGGCTTGATGATGGGTTTTCGCTTCATGGAAAACTTCAAGCAGCCGTACATCAGCCAGTCGATCACCGAGTTCTGGCGCCGCTGGCACATCAGCCTGTCCACTTGGTTGCGTGACTACCTGTACATCACCCTCGGCGGTAATCGCAAAGGGACGTTGATGACCTATCGCAACCTGTTCCTGACCATGCTGCTCGGTGGTCTGTGGCACGGCGCGAACATCACCTACATCGTCTGGGGTGCGTGGCACGGCATGTGGCTGGCGATCGAGAAGGCCTTGGGCCTGAACACTTCGCCGCGCAGCATCAACCCGATCCGCTGGGCGCTGACTTTCCTGCTGGTGGTCATGGGCTGGGTGATCTTCCGCTCGGAAAACCTGCACGTGGCCGGTCGCATGTACGGCGCGATGTTCAGCTTCGGCGAATGGTCGCTGTCGGAACTCAACCAGGCCAGCCTCACCGGCCTGCAAGTAGCGACGCTGATCGTGGCTTACGTGACCCTGGCGTTCTTCGGCATTCGCGATTTCTACACCCATCGTCCGCCGGAAAAAACCAAGCCTGTGGTGAACGTCGAGGCCGATGGCCCGGCGAGCGCAACACCAGGAACGATCAAAGCCGTACCGGGTGACAACCCGGGCAGCATCCACCAACCGGGCTACACCGTGGGCGTTGAAGCCACCGTGCAACCGGCTTACTGGACCGCTGACTGGTCGCGCTACGTGATGCGCACGCTGGTACTGCTGCTGTTCATCGCCTCGATTTTCAAACTCTCGGCGCAAAGCTTCTCGCCGTTCCTTTACTTCCAGTTCTGAGGGATCTGACCATGACCCGCTCATTACGCATCCTCTACATCGCGCTGTTCCTGGCGACCCTTTTGGCCCTGGGCCTGTGGTCCACGCGCAGCTTCTTCGGCTTCAACACCAGCGCCGAAACCACCGTGCTCAACGGGCGCTGGACCAAAGCCGTGGAGACGCACTACGACGCCGAGTTCCCGATCAAGCGCCTGGGCACCAACCTCTGGGCCGCGCTGGATTTCAAACTATTCAACGAAGGTCGTCCGGGCGTGGTGCTCGGTCGCGATCAATGGTTGTACAGCGATGAAGAATTCAACCCGATCGTCAACGAAGAGCTGAACCTGCAAGGCAACTACGCGCTGGTCGAAGGCGTGCGTCAGACCCTGAAAGCCAAAGGCGTGAAACTGGTGATGGCGATTGTCCCGGCCAAGGTTCGCCTGTACCCGGAACACCTGGGTGAAGTGAAACCGGCGAGTATTCACGCCAACCTTTACCAGGACTTCCACGCCCGTGTGGCGGCCGACAAGATCCTCGCCCCCGACCTGCTCAGCCCGTTCCAACAGGCCAAGCAAAACGGTCAGCAAGTGTTCCTGCGTACCGACACCCACTGGACCCCGGAAGGCGCGCAAATCGCCGCCGAAACCCTGGCCAAGACCATTGCCGAGAAAACTCCGCTCAGTGGCGAGCCGCAAAACTTCGTCACCGAACCGGCGGAGAAAGTCACCCACAAGGGCGACCTGCGCTTGTTCCTGCCGCTGGACCCGCTGTTCGAAAACCTGATGCCGGCCACCGAGCCGTTGCAAAAGCGCAACACCGTGGCGGCTGACGATCAGCCTGCCGCTGACGATGCCCTGTTCGCCAACAACGAAGTACCGGTGGCGCTGATTGGCACCAGTTACAGCGCCAACCCGAACTGGAATTTCGTCGGTGCGCTGAAGCAAGCGCTCAAGAGCGACGTGGTCAATTACGCCGAGGACGGCCACGGCCCGATCCTGCCGATGCTCAGCTACCTGAAAAGCGATGCCTTCAAGAACAGCCCGCCACAGGTGCTGATCTGGGAGTTTCCTGAACGTTATCTGCCTGTGAACAACGAAATCGGTGACGCCGACCCGCAGTGGGTCGCAGCGCTCAAAGAAGCCGGCGTACGCCAACAAAACGTAGCTGCAAACACTAAATCCGAGACGCCCGACCGGGCGCAAAACTGAAAGAGAGGTACACCCATGACTTTCACTACTACTCCTCGCCGTCTCGCTAAGACTTTGGCTCTTGTTGCTGGCATGAGCGTTGTGTCGATGTCCGCCTTCGCTGGCGACGCCGCACTCTACGGCCCGACCGCACCAAAAGGCTCGACCTTCGTGCGGGTCTACAACGCCGGTAATGCTGAAGTCAGCGCCACCGTCGGCACCACCGCGCTGAACGATGTTGCGCCACTGGCCAGCAGCGATTTCAGCTTCATGCCGGGCGGCGACTACAGCGCCAAAGTTGGCAGCCAGTCCCTGCCGGTGAAGCTGGCTGGTGATCACTATTACACCCTGGTCAACAACGCCAGCGGCGCGCCGCAACTGATCGAAGAGCCGCCGTTCAAGAACAAGCAGAAATCCCTGGTTCGCGTACAGAACCTGAGCGACAAGGCCCTGACCCTGAAAACCGCTGACGGCAAAACCGAAGTGGTTCCCTCCGTGGCGGCCAAGGGTCGTGGCGAACGTGAAATCAACCCGGTGAAAGTCAGCCTGGCCCTGTACGACGGCGCGACCAAAGTCGGCGACGTCAAACCGGTTGCCCTGGAACGCGGTGAAGCGGCCGTGCTGTACGTCACCGGCAGTGGCAGCAGCCTGTCGCCAGTCTGGGTAAAACGCCCGGTTTCGACGCGCTAACAGATTTTTCGCAAGGCTGACATCACACGGGACCGACCTTGAAACACGGTCCCCGTAGGAGCTGCCGCAGGCTGCGATCTTTTGATCTTTGACGTCATTGATGACGCCAAAAGATCGCAGCCTTCGGCAGCTCCTACAGGTGCAGTGTCGACCTTCCGATGCGGCATAAGAACAAGAGTGAAACGACAGAACGTTCGTGGCTCTAACCAATCGATTTTAAAGGAGTAACAACATGATTCCGGTGATCTTGTCAGGTGGTAGCGGCTCACGTCTTTGGCCGCTTTCGCGCAAACAGTTCCCTAAACAGTTCCTGGCCTTGACCGGCGAACACACGCTGTTCCAGCAAACCCTGGAACGCCTGGTCTTCGAAGGCATGGACACCCCGATCGTGGTCTGCAACAAGGACCACCGTTTCATCGTCAACGAGCAGTTGAGCGCCCGCAAGCTGGACGTGCAACGCATCCTGATGGAACCGTTCGGGCGCAACACCGCACCGGCCGTGGCCCTGACCGCGATGATGCTGGTCAATGAAGGTCGCGACGAGCTGATGCTGGTGCTGCCGGCCGACCACGTGCTGGAAGACCAGAAAGCCCTGCAACGTGCGCTGGCCCTGGCCACCGTCGCTGCGGAAAACGGCGAAATGGTGCTGTTCGGCGTCCCGGCCACCAAACCGGAAACCGGTTACGGCTACATCAAATCCACCAATGATTCGCTGCTGCCCGAAGGCGTCAGCCGCGTCTCGCACTTCGTTGAAAAACCCGACGTCAAACGCGCCACCGAGTACGTGGAGTCCGGCGGTTATTTCTGGAACAGCGGCATGTTCCTGTTCCGCGCCAGCCGCTTCCTCGAAGAGCTGAAAAAGCACGACCCGGACATCTACGACACCTGCCTGCTGACCCTGGAACGCAGCGAGCAAGATGCCGACACCATCACCTTTGACGAAGCGACTTTCGCCTGCTGCCCGGACAACTCCATCGACTACGCCGTGATGGAAAAAACCCAGCGCGCCTGCGTCGTGCCACTGACGGCGGGCTGGAGCGATGTCGGTTGCTGGGCCTCGTTGTGGGCAGTGAACGAAAAAGACGCCAATGGCAACGTGGCCAAAGGCGACGTGGTCATCCAGGACAGCAAAAACTGCATGATTCACGGCAACGGCAAACTGGTGTCGGTGATTGGCCTGGAAAACATCGTGGTGGTCGAAACCAAGGACGCCATGATGATCGCCCACAAGGACTCGGTCCAAGGCGTGAAACAAATGGTCAACACCCTCAACGAACAGGGCCGCAGCGAAACCCAGAACCACTGCGAAGTCTATCGTCCGTGGGGTTCCTACGACTCGGTGGACATGGGCGGGCGTTTCCAGGTCAAGCACATCTCGGTCAAACCGGGCGCGTGCCTGTCGCTGCAAATGCACCACCACCGCGCCGAACACTGGATCGTGGTCAGCGGCACGGCGGAAGTGACCTGCGATGAAAACGTGTTCCTGCTCTGCGAGAACCAGTCGACCTACATCCCGATTGCGTCGGTTCATCGCTTGCGCAACCCGGGCAAGATTCCACTCGAGATCATCGAAGTGCAATCGGGCAGCTACCTGGGTGAGGACGATATCGAGCGGTTTGAAGATATCTACGGCCGCTCCACCCCGGTCGAACGCGGCGTGTCGGTGAAAACCATCGCGCAGTAAGCGTTCAGCAAAATAAAAAGCCCTCGTCGAGCCCACTGCGTCCCCTATCCGCAGTGGGTTGGTCGGGGGCTTTTTTTAAGATCAAAAGATCGCAGCCTTCGGCAGCGCCCACAGGCGCGTAGGAGCTGCCGAAGGCTGCGATCTTTTGACTTTCCTTTTGACTTCGCTCTTCCCATCGCCAACCCCACCTGCGCTTAGGTAGGATGACCGTCTCTTTCCCCGAGGTCGTGCGACATGTTCATCGGCATCCTGCTGGTCATCACCTGGCTGATCCTGTTGTTGCGCTACCCCGCCAAAGCCTTGCCGGTCTCCCTGGCCGCCGCCGTTGGCCTGGGCCTGGTCGCCACGTGGGTGATCTGGCTGGACAACCGCGAAATCAAGCAACTGGCACGCCTTGAACTGCGCATCAGCTATGCCCCCGACCAGTGCCCGGCCGATCGCCCGCTTCAATTGAAAATGAACAACGGCAACGACGTGCCGCTCACCGAGTTGCGCTGGCGCATCGCCGCTTACGCACCGGGTGACACGGTCAACCTGGCCGACAATCAATACGCTGCCCCGCGCTATCGCGGCCCCGGCGAATTGCAGGCCGGCGCCAATTGGGAAGACTGCTTGCCGCTGCCGCCGCTGCGCCCCGGCTACCGCCCGCAAACCCTGGAGTTTCGCGCCGAGCGTTTGCAGGGTAGTTTCTCCGACTGATCCCCTTTCTTCTTTTGCACAAGGACCGCGCCATGCCCGTTGCGTTGATTACCGGTTGTTCCAGCGGCATCGGCCGCGCCCTGGCGGACGCGTTCAAAGCGGCCGGCTACAAGGTCTGGGCCAGTGCCCGTAAAGCTGAGGATGTGGCTGCGTTGGAAGCCGCCGGGTTTATCGCCGTGCAACTGGACGTCAACGATGGCCCGGCGCTTGAAGCGCTGAGCGAGCGGATCAACCAGCAACATGGCGGTCTCGATGTGCTGATCAACAATGCCGGTTATGGCGCGATGGGGCCGCTGCTCGATGGCGGCGTGCCGGCGATGCAGCGCCAGTTTGAAACCAATGTGTTTGCGGTGGTCGGCGTGACCCGCGCGCTGTTCCCGGTACTGCGCCGGGCCAAGGGGTTGGTGGTGAATATCGGCAGCGTTTCCGGCGTCCTGGTCACGCCGTTCGCCGGCGCCTATTGCGCCTCGAAAGCCGCCGTGCACGCCTTGAGCGATGCGTTGCGTATGGAGCTGGCGCCGTTTGGCATCCGCGTGATGGAAGTCCAGCCCGGCGCCATCGCCTCAAGCTTCGCCAAAAATGCCGGGCATGAAGCCGAGCAATTGATCACCGAACAATCGCCATGGTGGCCGCTGCGCGAAGGCATTCGTGCGCGGGCCAAAGCCTCCCAGGACAACCCGACCCCGGCCAGTGAATTTGCTGCCGGCTTGCTCAAAGCCGTGCAGCAGAGCAAACCGCCGCGCCTGCTACGCCTGGGCAATGGCAGCCGGGCGTTGCCGTTGCTGGCGGGGCTGTTACCCAAAGGGTTGCTGGAGTCGGGGTTGATGAAGCGGTTCGGGTTGCGGGGGCAACTCTAAAACCGCGTTAACGCACCTCTCACCGTAGGAGCTGCCGAAGGCTGCGATCTTTTGATCTTCCCGTTACTCGGCAACCGCCTGATTAACCACCACGGTGCAAGTAATCCCCGCCGCCAGCAGCACCCCCTCCGGCACTTCATCAATGTGAATCCGCACCGGCACCCGCTGGGCCAGGCGCACCCAGTTGAACGTCGGGTTCACGTCGGCAATCAGCTCGCGACTCTCCGGGTTGTCCCGGTCATAAATCCCCCGGGAAATACTCTCCACATGCCCCTTGAGCACTTGGCCGCTCATCAGTTGCATGTCGGCCTTGTCGCCCACGCGCACGTGGGGCAGTTTGGTTTCTTCGAAGAAGCCGTAGACCCAGAACGAGTTCATATCCACCACGGCCATTTTCGCTTCGCCGATGCGCGCGTAGTCGCCGCGATGCACGTTGAGGTTGGTCACGTAACCGTCCACCGCCGCGCGCACTTCGGTGCGTTTGAGGTTCAGTTCCGCCGCTTCCAGTTGTGCCTGGGCGTGTTGGTAATCGGCCAGGGCCGAGTCGGCGATGTTGCTCGCGTCGTCGCGGTTTTCCTTGGAGATCACCAGCGCATCCATGTCGGCGCGGCGATGGGCGTTGACCTTGCGCATCTCCCACGTGGCCTTGCGCGAAGCCACCATCGACTGCGCCTGTTTGACCGCGATGCGGTAGTGCTCGGGGTCGATCTGCATCAGCAAATCGCCCTTCTTCACCAATTGGTTGTCACGCACCGGCACGTCCACCACTTCGCCGGTGACGTCGGCGGCGACGTTGATGATGTCGGCGCGCACCCGACCGTCGCGGGTCCACGGGGTGTCCATGTAATGCACCCACAGGGTCCGGCCAATCCATATCGCCAGCGCCAGCACCAGCAGAGTGGCGAGCAGGCTGAAAAGCTTTTTCATCAGGACGTTCTCAACGGTAGACAGTCAGCGCCAGGGCGCCGAACAGACAGGTAAACAGACTCAGGCGCAGCAGCGCCGGGTGCCAGAAAAAACGGTACAAATCGAACCCGGACAAAAACCGGTCCAGCGCCCAGGCCAACCCGGCGGCGATGAAAAACATCAGCGTCATGGTCGGCATGTACACGCCGTGGAAGGCGATTTCACGCGGCATGTTCAACTCCTTGGGGCTTGGTGGCGGCCGCCACTTTCATGTAACCGGCCAGCGGTGATTGCGGATCGAGCAGCGAGCTGCGGATGAAGTGCAGGTAACTTTTCACCCGCCGCAACGCCGAGGTGTCGAAGTGCGGGGCGAACGGTTCATCGGTGGCTTGCACGCGGCTGATCGCATGATCGACCGCGATCAAACCGCGCTCCAGATTGCTCTGGCTCGGTTGCAGGAACAGCCGCACCAGCGAACGGCCCATCACCCGGATTGCCTGGCGCCACGGCTGGGATTCGGCGTACGCCGGGTGCACCGGCAGAATCGCCTGTTCCTTGCGCAACTCGATGATCGCGTGGCCGACTTCCAGCACCACAAACATCCAGCGCAGCAAGTCCCGTTGCACTTGCGGCGAACCTACCGCCAAGCCATAAGCCTGGTGCAGCAAATCCCGGGTGCGGCTTTCGAAACTTGAGCCCAGACCCTTGAGCTTGCCGCTGATGGCGTACACCACTTGCTCGCGCAGGTCCTGCTCCAGGCGACTCCACAGCCAACGGCTGTTGGGCGGCAGGATGATTGCCCCGGCGGCGGCGCACACCAGCATGCCAAGCACCATGGCGATGTAGTCGTTGATAAAGCTGTAGGGGTTGTAGACCGTGAGGTTGTCCGGCACCGAACCGGTGCTGAAGAAGATCAGCAACCCGAGGCCGACCCCGGCGTATTGCGGGCGCGACGTCAGGAATGAGCCGAGCACGATCACCGGGGCGAGCATCACGCACAGCAACGGAAAACCATCGATCCACGGGAAGATGAAAAACATCTCGACGAAGCCGATCAACGCGCCCAGCAACGTGCCGCAAGCCATCTGAAACGCCATGCGTTTCGGGTTCGGCGTGGCGGCGGACAACCCCACGGTGGCGGCGGCAATCATGGTCATCGTCGATCCGCTCGGCCACGCAGTGGCGACCCAGTAACTGCCGAGCACCACCAGAATGAACGACGCACGAATCCCCGAAGCCGCCGACGCCAGCCAGTTGGTTTGCGGGGTGTAGGGCTCATCCCATTGCTCACGGGCGTGGGTGTGATCGGCCAGGGAGGCGTGGGTCTGTGCATAACTGTGCAGATCGTCGACGAAGCGGTAGAGCAACTCGTACGCGGTGTGGAAATCCAGTTGCTCGGCATCGCTCGGGTCGGTCTCTTGAAAGATCGCCCGCAAGCTGCGAACCCGCGCCGGCAAGCCTTCCTTGTACGCGGTCAACGCCGTGACCAGCCGCGCGGCATCGGCATTGGTCAGAGCCCGGCCGCTAAAGCCGTCGAGTAATTCCGCGAGGTCCTGCAAACCCGGTTTGATCGCCGCCACCACGTGGTCGGCCTCGCTGCTGCGCAAGCGTTCGAGCAACTGGTGCAAGGCGTTGAACCGGGTGGTGATGCTCATGAACTCGCTGTTCAAGCGACTGAGCCGACCGTTGCGCCGACGCATGTGCGGGTCTTCGAACACCGTCACGCTGCGCAAGCCTTCCAGGCCCACCGCTTCGGCGATGAAGCGCACGTTACTGGCCTCGAACGCCTCGCGTTTGCTGCGACCGCGCAAGCCGTCGGTGACGAACAGCGCAAACACGCCGAAGCGCTGATACAAGGCGTTGCGCATCGCGGCACTGGCGGTTTGCGGCAGGATCGAGGCGCTAACTAGGGTCGAGCAAATAATCCCCAGGGAGATTTCCAGCACTCGCCAGACCGCCGCCATAAAGGCACCGTCCGGGTGGGCCAGGGCCGGCAAACCGACCATCGCCGCGGTGTAGCCAGCGAGCACAAAACCGTAGGCGCGGAAGTTGCGATAACGGGCCGCGCCCGCCGTGCAGATCCCGACCCAGATCGCCATCGAACCGAGGAACAGCTCCGTGTTCTGCGCGAACAACGCGATCATCGCCACCATCGCCGTCGACCCGGCCAAGGTGCCGAGGAAGCGATAGAAACTCTTGGCCAATACGTGGCCGCTTTGCGGCTGCATGACGATGAACACGGTGATCATCGCCGTGCGCGGCTGCGGCAGTTCCAGGCGCATGGCCAGCCACAGCGTCAGGAACGCCGCGAACAGCACTTTGAAAATGTAGACCCAGGTCACGCCGTCGCTGCGCGCCCAGTCATAGAAACCCCGGCGCCATTCGAGGGAGTAGAGCCAGCGCAGAGGTGCGGGCAAGGGAGTCATCAAATCCTGCTCAGTGAAATTCGGTCGAGGCTCGAAACCGGAGGGAGTAAGCCAGCTTGCTTTGGGTAGGAGCATGGCTTGCCCGCGATGGCGATTTCATAGGCGCCATCGCGAGTAAGCTTTGCGCCTGCAGGGTTTGTGTTCACTTGAGAAGCGCCGGGGTTTTGGGTGCGGCGGTCTGGCTGTCTTTCGGCACATCATTGCCGGCACCGAGTCCGCCGCCGAGCGCCGTGACCAGTTCCGCGTGTGCACTCAGCCGCGCCGCTTGCACCTGCTGCTGAACCTGTTGCTGCTTGAACAGCAAGGTCTGAGCATTCAGCACGTTGAGGTAATCCGTCAGCCCGCGCTGGTAGGCGATCATCGCAATGTCGTAAGTCTTCTGCGCCGTGGCTACGGACTCGGCGGCAAACACCTGTTGCTTGTCCATCGACTCGCGGCGGATCAACTGATCGGAGATGTTCTTCAACGCATTGACCAGGGTCTGGTTGTACTTGGCCACGGCGAGGTCATACCCGGCGGACGCTTCGCCCAGTTCCGAACGCAAACGGCCACCGTCGAAGATCGGCAGCGAGATCGCCGGGCCGACGCTGTAGTTGAGTTTCTTGCCGGTCAAAAACTCCAGCGCCCCGCCGCCCGTGGCCATATAGCCGAGGCTGCCGACCAGATCGACGTTGGGGTAGAAACCGGCGTGCGCCACATCAATGCCTCGGGCCTGAGCCGCGACTTGCCAGCGGCTGGCGACCACGTCCGGGCGTTGGCCGAGCAATTGCGCGGGCAACGACGACGGCAATTTCAGCGCCGTGCCCAACGCCAGGGTTGGCCGTTGCAACTGTGCGCCTTCGCCTGGGCCTTTACCCGCGAGTGCCGCGAGTTGGTTGCGGCTCAGAGCGATCTCTTCGTCCAGGGCATCGATCTGGCGATGGGTTTCCGGCAGCGGCGTTTCGGCCTGGCTGACTTCGAAATGGGTGCCGATCCCGCCGTTCAGGCGTTTTTGCGCCAGGTCGAGGATTTGCTGTTGCTGCTTCAACGTCGCTTGCACGATGTCCCGTTGCGCGTAATGCAACGACAGTTCGATGTAGGTGCGCACGATGTTGTTCTGCAATTCGAGCTGGGCCAGCCGCGCTTCGGCAACGGTCATGTGGGCCATGTCCACGGCGCGCTCGGTGGCATTGCTTTCGCGGCCCCAGAGGTCGAGGGCGTAGCTGAAGCCCAGCGAAGCGTTGTTGTCCCACGTGGTGGTATTGGCCAAGGCGCCGGGGCCGTAGAACTGATCGCTCGCCCAGTTGTGGCGCTTGAGGGTTGCTTCGCCGTTGATCTGCACCGACTCGGCCGCCTCGGCGATGCCCGCCATGGACTTGGCCTGACGCACCCGGGCGGTGGCCATGGCCATGGTCGGGCTGCCTTGCACGGCGAGGTCGATCCAGCGGTTCAGTTGCGGGTCGCCATAGGCCTGCCACCATTGCGCGGTGGGCCAGTGAGCATCCTGTGCAGCGTTCTGGATGGCTTCGTCGGTGGCCAGTGAGTCAGCCTCCAGCGCCGTGCCCTGTGGGGCAATGCCTCCGGTACCGATGCAGCCGCTGATTGCCAGGGTTAAAGCCAAAACACTGAGCGTCTTGAGCGCTCTGTTGATGCGACGCGGCACTGCTGCAAATTCCTGAGGTGGGGATATCTCATGTATGGACCGCACTTCAATACGATTGAAATACGGTCCCCTGTAGGAGCTGTCGAGTAAAACGAGGCTGCGATCTTTTGATCTTCGCTGTTAAAAGCAACATCAAAAGATCGCAGCCTCGTTTCACTCGGCAGCTCCTACAGAGGTGGGCGCAATTCTAGGGGTGGGCCTTGTTGGCGATAAGCTGGGATTCCTGTGAATCTTTGTTACCGTAAACGCGATAATCCCTTGGTCGGGGTCTCAGACCCTGAAACTTCGTGTCACAATTTGCCATCGAACCCGAGAGCACCCCATGGACACTTTGCAAAACATGCGCGCCTTCAGCTACGTGGCCGAGGCCGGCAGCTTCACCGCCGCCGCCGTGCAGCTGGACACCACCACCGCCAATGTCTCGCGCGCGGTCTCCAACCTGGAAGCCCACCTGCAAACCCGTCTACTCAACCGCACCACCCGCCGCATCGCCCTGACCGAGGCCGGCAAGCGCTACTTGCTGCGCTGCGAGCAGATCCTGGCCTACGTCGAAGAAGCCGAAGCCGAAGCCAGCGACGCCCACGCCCGCCCGGCCGGGCAGCTCAAAGTTCACACCATGACCGGCATCGGCCAGCACTTCGTGATCGATGCGATCGCCCGTTACCGCAAGACTCACCCGGACGTGACCTTCGACCTGACCCTGGCCAACCGCGTGCCGGACCTGCTGGACGAGGGCTACGACGTGTCCATCGTGCTCGCCAGCGAATTGCCGGACTCGGGCTTCGTTTCTCAGCGCCTGGGCATCACTTACAGCATCGTTTGCGCCTCGCCGGCCTATGTAAAAGCCAACGGCTGCGCGCACAAACCCAGCGATTTGCTCAACCACGCCTGCCTGCGCCTGGTCAGCCCGGTGATCCCGTTGGAGAAATGGACCTTCGACGGCCCGGAAGGCCAGGAAATGGTCACCATTAATAGCTCACCGTTTTTGGTCAACTCCGCCGACGCGATGAAAACCGCGATCACCAGCGGCATGGGCGTTGGCGTATTGCCGGTGTACGCAGCGATTGAAGGCCTGCGCAACGGCACGCTGGTGCGAGTGATGCCGAACTACCGCTCGCAGGAATTGAACCTGTACGCGATCTACCCGTCGCGCCAGTACCTAGATGCGAAGATCAAGACCTGGGTCGAGTATTTGCGCGGGTCGTTGCCGGAAATTCTGGCGGCGCATCAGGCAGAATTGGCAGCGTATGAATTGAGCGGAAGCCTGGGTGGGGCGCGGTTGGCGAATTAACCCGCCCATCTCGTTGCAATAGCCAGGGAAGGCTAAACCATGACTTTTAAATCGCCAATCAATATAAAAAACCTCACACACCTGTAAGTTCTGACGGTAGCGACTCCTTGCCCCCTTGACGGAAACTGGGACGCACATTCAATCCTGAATGCGTTCAAAGGGGGCAACACCGTGACAACTTACTACATCAAATCAGATAAAAAACCCAATGCAGTTAGCGGCACACTCACTGCCGATATACAAACCTTTGGCCTATTCAACGGAGTTGCCACCCGTTTCATCACCAACGGCAAACAGGTCACTTTAAGAGCGACTCATAAACTGAACGAAACAGAAGAAAACAGTATTAACTTCACTTTCCCGGCGACAATCGAAAACAAACGATATGAATTCCTCAAAGGTGGACCTGTCCAACCTCCAACATTTGCTCAGGAGTGGGAGGATGAGTGCGGAGGACATTGGTATCGGCCCCATAGCTCAAAGGAGGATGCGGGATATGTGGAGTTTAATTTCGACATTGAAAATGGCACGCTCAATGCAAAATTTCATTTCACCGTTCTGGAAAATCCGACCGGCGATGAGCTGTTGGTTGCGGGTGAAGTGAAGGACTTTAAAGGGCTGGAACACATCAACTGCAGCCTTGTACAAGATGAGCCTCGTAAACCCTTCATCAAGTCTTAAACAAAAATTCCAGCAGCATCGAGCTTGATCACTGGTGCCCTGAACACCTTGAATCCCCCGTAGGAGCTGCCGAAGGCTGCGATCTTTTGACGTTGACGTTCAAGATCAAAAGATCGCAGCCTTCGGCAGCTCCTACAGACGGGGTGAATTTTGAGGAAGTTTCCGACAAGTTGTGTCGGTTGTCCGTCGGAAGTGCGGTGGGTAGGCTTTGGGGGTCGTTGACGCATCAGCGGCCGGGTCTGGAAAACCCGATGATGGGATCACAGCACATGACATAATGCGGCGCTTTTTTTGCGCCGTGGTTATAAGTCATGGCGGCTGTACGTGGGAGACCTTCGGGTCTGCCGGGTTTGATCCTTTGCCGGTTTTTCCAGTCCGCGTACAGCTGCCACCCCTTTTCGTCTGGAAAACGAAAGATGGCAGCTCCACCAATTTAAGGATCTTTGCCATGCCTAAGCCAACACCGAATCCCCCTCACACCCCCAGCCACCTGTTCCAGGTCACCCCCAACGCCACCACCGAAACCTTACTGGCCTACGCCAGCGAATCCCTCGCTTCGGCCAGCGTCATGGCCAGTGACTTCGCCGGGTTTGTCGAAGGCACCCATCGCAACACCCTGCTCGGCATCCAGCAGGTCATCATGCTGGCCGAACTCTCGGTAAACCGGGCGCTGGACAACCTCGACCCGCAAGACTGACCAAGCCCCCCATTGTGGGAGCGGGCTTGCTCGCGAAGGCGATTTCACATCCAGCATTAATGTTGACTGACACACCGCTTTCGCGAGCAAGCCCGCTCCCACAGTTGAATCGTGTACGCCTGGGACCTCGCATAACGCCCAGGAAGAATGTTAGCGTGCTTGGCATTATCCAGACCCGCCGAGCCCTGCGACCATGAAAAAAACCGTCCTCGCCTTCAGCCGCGTCACCCCCGAAATGGTCGAACGCCTGCAACACGACTTCGACGTGATCGTGCCGAACCCGAAAAACGGCGACATCAACGCCCAGTTCAACGAAGCCCTGCCCCACGCTCACGGTTTGATTGGCGTCGGTCGCAAACTCGGGCGCGCGCAACTGGAGAACGCCACCAAACTGGAAGTGGTGTCCAGCGTCTCGGTGGGCTACGACAACTACGACCTCGCCTACCTCAATGAACGCGGGATCATGCTGACCAACACTCCGGATGTGCTCACCGAAAGCACCGCCGACCTGGCCTTTGCCTTGCTGATGAGCAGCGCCCGGCGCGTGGCCGAACTGGACGCCTGGACCAAGGCTGGCCAGTGGCAAGCGACCGTCGGCGCGCCGTTGTTTGGCTGCGACGTGCACGGCAAAACCCTGGGCATCGTCGGCATGGGCAACATCGGTGCGGCCATCGCCCGTCGGGGTCGGTTGGGTTTCAACATGCCGATTCTGTACAGCGGCAACAGTCGCAAGACGGAGCTGGAACAAGCGCTCGGCGCGCAATTTCGCAGCCTCGACCAGTTGCTGGCCGAAGCGGATTTCGTCTGTCTGGTGGTGCCGCTCAGCGAGAAGACCAAACACCTGATCAGCCACCGCGAACTGGCGCTGATGAAGCCGAGCGCGATCCTGATCAACATCGCGCGCGGCCCGGTGGTGGACGAGCCAGCGCTGATCGAAGCGCTGCAAAACAACCGGATTCGCGGCGCCGGCCTGGACGTCTACGAGAAAGAGCCGCTGGCCGAGTCGCCACTGTTCCAACTGAAAAACGCCGTGACCCTGCCGCACATCGGCTCCGCCACCCATGAAACCCGCGAAGCCATGGCCAACCGCGCCCTGGCCAACTTGCGCAGCGCACTGCTGGGTGAACGACCGCAGGACTTGGTGAACCCGCAAGTCTGGAAAGGCTGAAAAAAACGGGCAGGTATATAAAACTACCTGCCCGTTTTTAATTAACCATGCATTGCTTAAGTTAGATACATACCTTGAAATTCAGTCCGTCGCCAAAAAACCAATCAGCACTATAGACTCTGCGCCATTCACTCGACCATCTCGAGTTCTGGCTACGGAGAGCCCATCCATTGAATAACCTGACCACTGACCAACTCATCCGATACAGCAAAATCATACTCATGGCGTTCTTGAGTTTTTTTGGACTGCTGGTGATGTACAGCAACATCATCGACTACAGCTCAAACTATGAATATGTCAGCCATATCCTGAGCATGGATACCACCCGAGAGAACCTCAACATCAGCTACCGGGCGATTACTTCGCCGATACTGCATCACCGTATCTACTGGATCATCATCACGCTGGAAGTTATTTATACCGCTTGCTGCCTGATAGGTACTTATCAACTTTTCAAACACCGAGACGCCTCCATTGAGGCTTTTCACGAAGCTAAAAAGTTATCCATCATCGGTTTGTTAATTGCAATTTTTGTCTATTACGTGTGCATGCAAGTTATCGGCGTTGAATGGTTCAACATGGACGAATCACAAGTCTGGAACGCCAAGGACTGGGCGCGGCATATTGTCGATTTCATTGTTCCCTTATTGATTTACCTGACCTTGAAGATCGAGCGCTAAGTGCACTCGACCTTCAAAACGCTTCAGGCCAGTTTGCCGTTGCCTTGCACCAGCGGCGCCTTGGGCTTACGGAACACCAGCACGTTGCCCAGCATCACCAGCACCAACCCCACCAGCGCCGGCGCAGTCCATTGGTAGCCTTCGGCAAACGCCGAGACGTTCAGCGCCACCACCGGGAACAGCACCGTGCAGTACGCCGCGCGCTCCGGGCCCATGCGCCCGACCAGCGTCAGGTAAGCGGTGAAGCCAATCACAGAACCGGGGATGACCAGGTACAGCAGCGAGCCGATGTAGCGCGCATTCCATTCGATGTCGAACGGGATACCTTTGACCAGGCACCACACCGAGAGCATCGCCGCGCCGTAGGCCATGCCCCAGGCGTTGGTGGTCAGGGGTTTGAGCCCGGCCTTCTGTTGCAGGCTCGACAGCATGTTGCCGGCCGAGAAACACAAGGTGCCGCACAACGCCAGGCCCAAACCCAGCAAGGTTTCCGGGCTGGCGGTGTGGCCCGCCAGTTCCGGCCAGAACAACAGCCCAAGCCCGAACAGGCCCAGCGCGCCGCCCATCAATACATTGCGGGCGATTTTCTGACCGAAGAATACCCGCGCATTCAGGGCGTTCCACAGGGTGGCCGTGGAAAACACCACGGCGACGAGACCGCTGGGAATCCATTGGCTGGCCGTCAGGAAGCACATGAAGTTGACGCAGAACAGGCACAAGCCTTGAGCCAGGCAGATCAGGTGTCCGCGACGGTTCATCACTTGCAGGCGCCGGCTGAGCAGCAACATCACGAACAGCACCAGCGCGGCGAGGCCAAAGCGATAGACGATCGACACCGGAATGGCCACCACGCCCAACTGCCATTTCAGGGCAATCCAGGTGGTACCCCAGATCAGCACGGTCAGCAAATACAAAGACAGGTTCATGGCAAAGGCTCCTCAATAGAGGCTCAGTGTCCTGCGCCGAGCCTGCGCGCACTTGCATAAACTTGCGCTTTTGTCGGCCAACGGGCTGGCAGGCCAGGGTCTACGGAGTAGGATGCGAAGCGTTGGAGAGAAAACGATCATGCCCGCACTGGAAACCCTGCAAGTCTTTCAAGCCCTCAACCGCTCGCCCAATGCTCGTCTGGAGCACAGCGCCGAGCTCGGTGACGGCATGGCTGCAGCTTTGTGGAGCAACCATCACGACGCCCAGGACTACGAAGCGCCGACGCATCACACGCTGTCCTGCTACATCGCCGGCGGCACCGGCACGTTTCGCCGCGACCAGCCCGGCAACAAGGGCGGCCCGGACAAACTGTGCATCCTGCCCGCCGAGCACCAATCGGGCTGGGTGATCAACGGCGATATTCGCCTGGCCCACCTGTATTTCAGCCCCGAACAATTCGCCCTCGGCTGCGTCACGTTGCTGGACCGCGAACCCCGGGAGCTGCAACTGCGCGAAGCCACGTTCCTCGACGACCCGCAACAGGCCCAACGCTTTCGGCAGATGCTCACGCTCAATTGGGCAGAACCGGGCGAGCGCGTGCTCACCAGTAGCCTGGCCCACGAAATGCTCAGCCACGCGTTGCTCAATCAGGTGGGCATGCGTCAGGGTTTGCGACTCAAGGGCGGACTGGCCGCCCATCAGCGGCGGCAGTTGGTGGAGTTTGTCGACAGTCAGTTGGCCGAAGCAATCAGCCTCGGGCAGTTGGCGGGGTTGTGTGCGTTATCCGAATACCACTTTGCGCGAATGTTTCGCGAAAGCTTCGGCCTGCCGCCGCATCAATACGTGCTGGCGCGGCGCATGAGCCGGGCGCGGGAGTTGTTGCGCTCGACATCGCAGCCATTGGGGGAGATTGCGTTGGCATGCGGGTTTGCCAGCGCGAGCCATTTCACCAATCGGTTTCGGCAGGTGTTGGGGGGGACGCCAGGGGATTATCGGTCGGCGTTTTTGCGTTAAAGATCAAAAGATCGCAGGCTTCGCCAGCTCCTACGTGGGGATTTGCGTTTCCCTGTAGGAGCTGCCGCAGGCTGCGATCTTTTGATCTTGCGTCAAGGCACTAGCGTGGTAACCCCAAATGTATCGGCGTGAAACAGCGGATCTGATTTTGGCTCGCCCACTGGCTGGGTAAAGTCCATCGCCGGCAAGTAAACCTTTTTGCTCTTCGAATCAAACGCCATGTTGTAAGCCATCGGCCGCGTGCTGATGCTCGCTTGAACCTGGTAGTGATCGGCATCCAGTTGTTTGATCACCGTCAGGTTGGCATCCACCCCGCTGGGTATCAGCAACCGTCGGTTATCCGCGTCATACGCAACCGCATTCACATCGCGAGTGATCGGCAGGCTCGCCTTCACTTCACCGTTTTCCCGGTCCGCCACGATCAACTTAGGCTTGTCACCGCGACAGGCGATAAACAAACGACCCCGTTCAACGTCCTGGGCCAGGGCGCTGGGTTTCGGGCAACCGTCGAACTGCCAGGTGTCGAGGACCTCAAAAGTGCTCGACGAAAAACGCGCGACCTTGCCCTCATCGCGCATCGGCAGGAAGAAACTGCCATCGCCCTTGAGCAGCAACGGGTCGATCTTCTTCACGTCCAGTTCATGGGCGCCGCTGATGCGCTCGACTTTGGGATCGAACGCAAACAACGTCGAACGATCGGCACGCCGACCGCTGACGATGATCACCTCCCCGGTGCGCGGCTCATACACCGCGCTGTTCAGATTGCTCTGGGCCACCGGGATGCGCTTGAGCAGTTTGAGTGTGGATAACTCCAGCACGCCGAGGCTGCCATCGGTGTTGAGCACGAACGCCCGGTCCAGCGTCGGCACGAACACCACGCCGTTGGCGCCCGCCGAACCGTCGACCGTTTTAACCAGCCGTTGCTGGTCAACATCGAACACGCTCAGGCCATTTTCGCGACGGGCCAGCAACAGATACGGCCGGGTCGGGTCCAGCGCCGCGAAGCCCCAACTGTCGCCGGTGCCGGGTAGCGTGACCTGATGTGCGCGGTGATACACCCGCGCATCCGGCGCGGCGTTGACCGTCGCACTGAACACCAACAGCAATAGACTGAAGATTCTCATCAGAACTCCAACGTGCTCGACAACGACACCTGCCGCGAATCGCCCATGGACACAAAGAACCGGCTCGCCGCCGAGGTGTAGTAGGTACGGTCGAACAGGTTCTTCACGTTCAACTGAAACTTGACCTTCTGCCCCTCGACTTTGGTGTCGTAGGTGGCGAAGGCGTCGGCCACGGTGTAGCCCGGCAAGTCGAAATCGTTGACCGCGTTACCCGCGCGCTCGCCGACATACCGCGCACCCGCGCCGACCCGCAACTGATCGCCGCCGACGATGGTGCCGAAGTCGTAGACCGCCGCCAGCGAGCCGGTGTTCTTGGCGACGTTTTGCAGTTTCTTGCCTTTGTAGTCCGGGTCTTCGGTGACTTCGGCGTCGGTGTAGGCATAGCTGCCGATCACGCTCCAGCGGTCGCTGAGCTGACCACTCAGATCCACTTCCAGACCCCGTGAGCGCACTTCGCCGGCGGCGCTGTAGATCGTGGTCGGGCCTTCGGAGTTGGCGATCAGCACGTTGCGTTTCTTGATGTCGAACAACGCGACGTTACCGGTGATGCGTCCCGGCATATCGAGCTTGGCGCCGATTTCCCAGGACTTGGCTTCCTCCGGCGCAACGCTGCCGTCGAGCACCACGCTGCTACCGCTCAACGGCGCGATGGTCGAGTTGGGTTTGAACGACTCGGTGTAGCTGCCGTAGAACGACAGTTCGTCGGTGTAGCGATACACCAGGCCGGCACGCGGGACGAATTTCTGGCCGTTGCTGTCGGTGTTGGCGTGGAACGGCACGCCTTTGCCGGCGTACTGGTCGTATTCCTGGAAGCGCCCGCCGGCCACCAGAATCCATTGGTCAGTAAGGTGAATCGAGTCCTGGGCGAAGATCGAATCGCTGCGCAGTAAATCGGTCTGGGCGCTGTCGGCCGGGCTGACCGTGGTGCCGGCCACTTCGCGGCCATACACCGGGTTGACGTAGCTGAAGGTGCCCAGGCTTTTCTGGCGGATCAGGTCTTCGCGGAAGATCTTGCGGTACTCGTCATCGACGCCGAATACCAGGTCGTGTTGCATGCCCAGCACATTCACCTTGCCTTCGAGGCTGGCGGTGGTGAAGCGGTCGGTGCTGATCGCATTCTGGGTGCCGTCCATGCTGCGGGTCAGGGTGCCCTTTTTGGTATCGATGGCGGTGACGCGCACCTGGCTGGCGTCGTAGGTTTCACGGTTCCAGCTATAGCCGAAGTGGGCTTTCCAGTTGTCGTTGAGCTCGTGATCGGCCTCGAAGTGATACAGGTCCGAGCGCCCTTCCATGTTGTTGAACGGCTCGTCGAGGCGCTCGTTGCGCGAGATGTCCAACGGGTGGTTGGTGCGCGGATCGATCACGGTGCCACGGTCGAACGGCGTGAGGAATTCCCGGTGCTCGTAGGAGAACAACAGCTTGGTGCTTTCGCCGAACCAGGCCAGGGACGGCGCCACCAGCGTCTCGCGGTGGGTGCCGAAGTTGCGCCAGTAATCTTCGTCTTCGTGGTCCAGGACCATGCGATAAGCGAGGCCGGAATCGCCCAAAGCGCCGGTGCTGTCGAGGCCGCCGCCGCTGCCGTTCTTGCCGTCGCCGTAGGTCGAGCCGCGCAGGGTCAGGGCGTTGTATGGAGTCAGTTCCGGTTTTTTGCTGACCATGTTGACCACGCCGCCCGGGTCCTGGATGCCATAGAGCAACGAGGCCGGGCCCTTGAGCACTTCGACCCGATCCACGGTGGCGTTCATGCCGCGACCCTGCACGATCGGCATGCCGTCGCGCATGATCGAGCCGTTGCGGTTATCGCCGAAACCGCGAGTCATCACCGAATCCTGGGTGCTGGCCAGGGTGTTGCCCTGGGTGATGCCGCTGACGTTGGCCAGTGCATCATCGAGATTGCGCGGCGCCTGATCGCGAATCACCTGGGCCGGGATCACGTTGATGGTCTGCGGGGTTTCCTGGAGCAACGCCGAGCTGCGCATCACATTACTGGTCGGTGGTGGCTGGTAGCTCTGGGTTTCGTCCATCGCCGAAGTGATGGTGGTCGCACCGAGGTTCAGGGTGCCGGCGGTGGGCACGGGCTCCAGTGCCAGGGTGTGCGCATCGGTGCGGCGGAAGGTGAAGCCCGAGCCGCTGAGCAAACGCTGCAGCGCTTGTTCGGCCGTCATCTGCCCGCTGAGGGCCGGGGCGTTGAGGCCATAAGGCGCTTCGTCGGTGTAGACCACGCTGAGGCCGGTGATGCGGCTGAAGTCGCTCAGGGCCTGGGGCAGCGGTTTGGCGGCCATGGCAAAGTTGAATGGCGCGCGCTGTTGCGTGCTGGCGGTTTCAGCGGCGATGGCCACGCTGAGCGGCAGCAACGCCAATGCCGAAAAACTCAGCGCCGAAGCACCGAACCATTGTTTGACCGAACCCGATTTTGCCCTGGACTTCATTGCTCATGACCTGTGTAGAACCGCAACGGATGCGAATGACTCGCAGTTTCAGTCACTACACGGATGGGGGTTGGGTTTACCTCACTAAAATTTTGAAATTATTTTTAGAAGATCAAAAGATCGCAGCCTTCGGCAGCTCCTACATGAGTACGCATTCCCCCGTAGGAGCTGCCGAAGGCTGCGATCTTTTGACTTTGCTTCACCGCAAAATAATCAAATGCCCCATCACGGCGTGCTGCTCAAACCCCAACACCCCCTGCAACGAATTCAACACCGCTTGCGGGTCCTTGCTTGGAAAACTCCCACTGACCCGCCGCGCCGCCAGTTCATCGTTGAGCACCAGAATCGGCCCCGGGTAATAGCGGCGCAAATCCTCCACCACATCCGCCAGGCTCGCCTTGTAGTAATTCAGCCAGCCCTGACGCCAGGCCAGTTGCGCTTCGCTGTCCACGGCATGCAGTTTTTCCGCTGAGCCCTCGCCATACGCCACTTGCTGGCCGGCGGTGAGGATTTGCTGCTCGGCATTGTGCTGCGCCGTCACGCCGACCCGCCCGGACAGCACCGTCACCTGGGCACCATGGGGTTGCAGGCGCACTTCGAATTGCGTGCCCAACACCCGCGCCTGACCCTTTTCCGCTTCCACCACAAACGGCTCGCCGGTATGGGTCACGCTGAAAAACCCGGCGCCGCGCCGCAACTGCACATGCCGCTCGCCACGGCTGAAATCCACGGCAATCGCGCTGTCGGCATCGAGGGTGACCTGGGATTGATCGGCCAGAGTGACGGTGCGAATTTGCCCCGGCGCCGAGACATAGTCCGCGCCCAGATCATCGGCCCAGCGCAACGGTTGCCACCCCGCGCCGACACCCTCCATCAGCAGTAAACACGCCGCCATCGCCAACGCCCCGGACCAATGCTGCACGCGGGTGCGCCGCGAACGGTTCATCGCATTGAGATACCCCTGCAAGGCAAACGCCTCTTCATCGGCCAGGGTTCGCGCCGGCCCTTCACTCAATTCCCACACCACTTGCGCCTGGGCATAGGCCTCGGCGTGGGCGGGATCGGCCTGCAGCCAGTGACTGAAGGTGAGTTGATCGCCACTGCTGGGTTGATCGTGCAACAGACTCAGCCAGGCGAAAGCGGCCTGTTCCTGGGCGGGCGTCGGGGTGACGCGTTCGGCGTGGTTCACGGTGCTTTCCTTGGCGTGCGCGGTTCGGGGTCCCGCAGGCTGGCCTTGCAGGCGTCGAGGGCGCGCATCATATGTTTTTCCACGGCACTTTGGGACAACCCCATGGCCTTGGCGATTTCGGCGTACTTGCGACCGTGAATGCGATTGAGCAGGAAAATCTGCCGCGTGCGCTCAGGCAACGCGCGCAACGCGGCTTCGACGTGACGTAAATCGTTGCCCGCCTCCAGCGCCGCTTGCGGTTCGCTGCCCTGACTGTCCGGCGCATCGGGCATCCAGCCTTCACTGACCCGCACCCGTGTGCCTTCGCTGCGCAAATGGTCGATGGCGATGTTGCCGGCGCAACGCAGCAGATAAGTGCTGAGTTCCTCGACCTGCACCAGCGGCCGACGCCAGAAGCGCAGGAACAAATCCTGCACCAAGTCCGCCGCCGTCGCCCGGCAACCGACACGCCGATTCACCAGCGCCTCCATCTGCGAACGCTGGGACAGGAACACCTGGAGAAAATGCGCACGGGCACCACCGTGTTCGTCGTCGTGGGATTCCGGAGGGCTGCCGATCATCACATCAGCACCGCACAAACCGGGCTGGCGAGCAGGCTCAGCGCCGCCAATGACAACGCCAGACGCGGGCGATACGGCAGCAGCAACACCAGCAGCAAGGCGCTGAGCATCAGCACCGCGAACCACTCGACCAGGCCCAACCCCCAACCGGTTGCCCAGACCGCCGCCCACAACGACACGCCGAGCAACAACCAACCGCCGAACTTCATGACGTGCCGACGCCGCGCCGACGGCTTGCGCCCAAGCACGTCGGCGTGATGCCGATCCATCGACAAACACAGCGCGGTGAAACCGCCGTAACAGAGCAACAGGGCCAGCAGCATTCAGGTCGCCTCGCGCTCAAGGGGAGCAGGTCGGACGCGCGCCCTGGTGGCCGTTGTGACGCGACCGGCGCGCTGCATTTTCCACGCAGCCCACCCCAGGAACAGGCCACTGCCCAGGCACGTCAGATCGAAACCGGCCATGGCCCAATCGCCTTGCACCAGCGAAACACCCAGGTGATACGGCGTGGTCAGCGCGTTGAGCACTGGCACCGCGCAGAACAACCCGGCCGCCAGCGCCAACTGCTCGATCCACGCCGCGCGACCGCGACGGAGCGTGGCGTGCAGCACGCTCAGGCCCCAGACGATAAAGAAGCTGTTCACTTCCCAGTTCGCCCGTTCGGCCATTCCCACCGGCAACAACCGATTGGCCCAGAAGAACGCCACCACCGCGACCATCAGTCCGGACATGCTGGCGATGTTCAGCACTTCCACCAGGCGCAATTCGAACGGCATCACGCCACTTTTGGCGTGTTTGAGCTGACGCTTGCCGAGCCAGATCACCAGCCCGGTGCCGATCATCGCCGTGCCTGCCAAACCGCAAATGAAATACAACCAACGCAACACCGGGCCGGCGAAATTGCCCATGTGCAAACCGTAGAAAGCGCCGGCAATCGCCATTGGGCCAGGCAGCGCCGGGGTCGTACTCAGCAGTTCGCCGGTCACCCCGTTGAACGTCACCGCGCGGCCGAAGTCGTGGACCACACCCTCCGCGCCGTCCCGCTCCAGAACGACAGAGGCATTGGCGTCACCGGGGTTGTTGACGCTGAGGCTCCCGGCCTGCCCTTGCGGCCATTGCGCGCGGGCCCGTTCCAGCAGTGGCGCCAACGGTATCAACTGGCCCGGTTGGCCGGCGGCGGTCGGTCGGTTGGACTCTGGAAACAACTCATCGAAAAACGCTTCGGTATTGCCCTTGTACGCGGCGAGGATGCTCGCCGGCATCACCATCGACATGAAAATCACCAGGCTGCTGTAGGTGATCATCAGGTGAAACGGCAGCACCAGCACACCCACCGCGTTATGCCCGTCGAGCCAGGAACGCTGGCCCTTGCGCGGGCGGAAGGTGAAGAAGTCCTTGAAGATTTTCTTGTGGGTGATGATCCCGCTGATCAGCGCGACGAACATCACCATGGCGGCAATCGTCGACAGCCAGCGCCCCCACGGATAAGGCATCTGCAACTGAAAGTGGAAGCGGTAGAAGAAATCGCCGCCCATGGTTTCCCGGCCCTGCACGTCGGTGCCGGTTTGCGGGTCGAGGGTCTTTTTAGTGAATTGGCCGCGCTTGCCGGGCTCGGCCGGGGCTTGCTGCCAGCGCAGTGTCAGGCCGGGCTCGCGGGCATTGGGCAAGTCGATGAGCCAGCGTGATGCGCCGGCGGCGTGCTGCTGGAGATAGTCCTGGGCCAGCGTCAGGCTGGCTTCGGAGGACAGCGTGCGCGCCGGAATTTCCGGCTGCATCCAGTGGGTGATCTCAGCCTTGAAATACGCGAGGGTGCCGGTCAGAAAAATCGCAAACAGCAGCCAGCCGAAGATCAACCCGGTCCAGGTGTGCAGCCAGGCCATGGCTTGGCGAAAACCCTCTTTCATGGGTGGCCCGCCCAGTACGCCAACCCGGAAATCGCGGCCAGCACCACGCTTGGCACGATCAAGCCGAACCAGGCCTGCCAGGCACTGCGACAGGCGAAGCACCACAGCACCGCCACCAGATACGCCAGGAACGACGTCATCATCCCGGTGACCACCGCTTCGGCGCGGGCCATCGGCAGCCACAGCGTCAGGCTGACACTGGCCAGCGCGGCGACGACATAACCGCCCAGCACGGCAGCCAAGACCCGGGAAGTCACCGCCAGTCTGTAGGAAACGGGGAGCGTGCTGCTTTTGCCTTTCATGTTTCAACCTTGAAACCGGGGTGAGGTCCGTGAACGTCGCGAGACCAACAAGGGCGCAATATTAATGATAAATATTCTCATACGCAAAAGAGATCCGATTGCCGGATGCAGGTTGACGCCTCTACAATGCGAACAATTCTTGTTCTCTAACGTATCCGTCTGTGTCGGAGTGGTTTTGTTGCAGCCCGCCAATCCCGTCGAAATCCTCTATCACGACCACCACCACTGGCTCACCGGTTGGCTGCGGCGCAAGCTCGGCTGCCCGGACAGCGCCGCCGATCTGGCCCAGGACACGTTCATGCGGGTGCTGACGGCCCGGGAAACGCCGCAGATCATCGAGCCGCGTGCGTTCCTGACCACCATCGCCAAGCGTGTGTTGTTCAACCATTACCGTCGCCAGGACTTGGAGCGCGCCTACCTCGACGCCCTCGCACAGATGCCGGAATGCGTGGCGCCGTCGGAGGAAGAGCGAGCGATCATCCTGCAAACCCTCATGGAGCTGGATCAGTTGCTGGACGGCTTGCCGCGTTTGGTCAAACGCGCGTTTTTGCTGGCGCAGGTCGATGGCCTGACCTATCCACAGATCGCGGCCGAACTGGGCATCTCCATCGCCACGGTCAAACGGCACCTGAATAAAGCGGCGATGCGCTGCTACTTCGCCCTATGAACGCGCCATCGGAATTCTCTTCCCGGGTCGCCGAGCAAGCGGTGCATTGGTTGGTGGAAATGCAGCAAGGGCCGTTAAACCCGCGCCAGCAACAGGCGTGGCAGCAATGGCACGACGGGCATAGCGAACATCAGCGGGCGTGGGAGCATATCCAGCGGGTCAATCAACGCTTGCGCGGGTTGTCTTCGCCCCTGGCCCACGCCGCGCTGAACGCGCCGAAATCCGGCAGCCGTCGCCAGGCGTTGAAGCTGTTGCTGATTCTGGGCGCTGGTTCTGCGGTGACGTGGGGCATGCGCGAGCACAATCCGCTGACGCCGTTGCTGGCCGATTACCGCAGCCCGATTGGGCAGCGGCGCAAAGTGGCATTGGGCGATGGCAGTCAAATTCAGCTCAACACTGCGACGGCGGTGGATGTGCGGGCTGACGGGCTGATCCGTTTGCTTGAAGGCGAGATCTTGCTGACCGCCGCCTGGGCTTTTGAAGTGCGCACGGCTCAAGGGGTGTTGAAGACCCAAGGCGCGCGACTCAACGTGCGGCAGTTTGCGGATCGCACTCAGGTGGCGGTGTTCGAAGGTCGCGTCGAATTGACGCCCGATGGCGGCTCGCCGCTGCTGCTGCAAAGTGCCCGACAGTTGAGTTTTGGAGAACGCGGCCTCAGCCATCCGCAACCGCTGGACGCCAACAGCGGCGCCTGGGCCGAAGGTATGTTGGTGGCGGCGCATATGCGGCTGGGGGATTTTCTGGATGAGCTGGGTCGTTATCGTCGCGGGCAGATTAATTGCGATGCGAAGGTGGCTGATTTGTTGATCTCCGGGACGTATCCGCTGGACGACAGTGAGCGGATTCTTGAGCTGCTGGAAATCAGTTTGCCGGTGCGGGTGAAGCGGTTTACCCGGTATTGGGTGACCGTGGAGGCCCGGGTTTAATAGCAAGAGCAAAAGATCGCAGCCTTCGGCAGCTCCTACAGGATGAACACCAACCTCAACGTAGGAGCTGCCGAAGGCTGCGATCTGTTGATCTTAAAAAAAGATGAGCCGTTTTTCAGATCTGGCGTGACAGAGAAGGAAAGCCCCCTTGATTCCACCTTCTCAGGATCGTCGCCCATGCAACCCACCCGCCTCACCCCGCTGGCCCGCACCGTGCGCCAACTCTTGCTGGGCGCCAGCCTGAGCTTCGGCGCCCTGGCACACGCCGCCGACGCCAAGCCGTACCACATCGCCCCTTCAACATTGGAAAATGCCCTCAACCAATTCGGCCGTGAAGCCGGGGTGCTGATTTCCTTTGGTTCGCAAGTCACCAGCGGCGTGAAAAGCCGTGGCCTGGAAGGCAATTACACGACCGAGCAAGGTCTGAACGCCTTGCTCGAAGGCACCGGTCTGCAAGCCCGAGCCGAAGGCAACAATGCGTTCAGCCTGCAACCGGCGGGCGAAACCGCGCTGGAACTGGGCACCTCGACGGTGGTCGGCGATTGGCTGGGGGATGCGGCGCAGATCAACGTGTTCGAACACCCCGGCGCCCGGGACGTAATCCGCCGTGAAGAATTCGAACGCCAGGGCGCGACCCAGGCCAAGGATGTACTCAACCGCATCCCCGGCGTCAACGCCCCGGACAACAACGGCACCGGCAGCCATGACATGGCGCTGAACTTCGGCATTCGCGGACTCAACCCGCGCCTGGCCTCGCGCTCCACGGTGCTGATGGACGGCATTCCGGTGCCGTTCGCGCCCTACGGTCAGCCGCAGTTGTCGTTCGCGCCAATCAGCATGGGCAACATGGACGCGGTGGACGTGGTGCGCGGCGGCGGTGCGGTGCGTTACGGGCCGCAGAACGTCGGCGGCGTGGTCAACTTCGTGACCCGGGCCATTCCCGATGAACCGACGGTCAAGGGTGGGTTCCAGACCGAAACCAGTCCGTCCTCCAGCCACGACGGCTTCAAAACCACTGGTAATTTGCTGGCCGGCGGCACCGCCGATAATGGCCTGGGCGGCGCGCTGCTGTATTCCGGCACGCGCGGTGGCGACTGGCGCGAACACAGCGATACCGAAATCGACGACCTGATCCTCAAGGGCAAATACCAGCTCGACGAGGCCAACAGCTTCAACGCGATGGCCCAGTATTACGAAGGCAAGGCCGACATGCCCGGCGGCCTGAACGTCGCCGATTACGAGGCCGACCCGTACCAGTCCACGCGCCCGAAAGACCAGTTCTGGGGCCGTCGCACGATGTTCAATTTCGGCTATCGCTATCAGGAAGATCGCCGCGAGTTCACCGCCAACACCTTCTTCACCAAAACCTTGCGCAGCGGCTATCTGGACCAGGGCACGTTCCTTTCGCTGTCGCCGCGTGAATATTGGGTACGTGGCCTCGAAACCCGCTTCGCCCAAGGCTTCGACCTCGGCCCGACCAGCCATGAAGTCGGGGTCGGCTATCGCTACATCAACGAGGCCGGCCACGAACTGCGCTACCGCACGCCGATCGCCAGCAATGAACTGCCGACCACCAACAGCCGCAATGACCGCGACACCCGTGGCGGCACCGAAGCCAATGCGTTCTTCGTCGATGACCGGATCGACATCGGCAAGTGGACCCTCACGCCAGGCGTGCGCTACGAGATGATCGAATCGCAACAGACCAACAACCTGACCAACGTGAAATACAAGGGTGACTACAACACCGCGCTGCCGGCGTTGAACGTGCTCTATCACCTGACCGACAGCTGGAATCTCTACGCCAACACCGAAGGTTCGTTCGGCAGCGTGCAATACAGCCAGATGCCGAATCGGGTGACCAGCGGCGAAGTCAAACCGGAAAAGGCCCGCACCTGGGAGCTCGGCACCCGGTATGACAACGGTGCACTGCGGGCGGAGATCGGCGCGTTCCTGATCAACTTCGATAACCAGTACGAAAGCAACCAGACCAACGACTCGGTGATCGCCCGGGGTGAAACGCGCCATCAAGGTATCGAGTCGAGCATCAACTATGCCCTCGATGACTTGAGCCCGGCATTGGCTGGTTTTGATGTCTACGCCACCTACGCCTACGTGGACGCGACCATCCGCGAAGACGGGCCGAACAAGGGCAATCGTGTGCCGTTCTCCTCGAAACACAAAGGCACGCTGGGCGTCGGTTACACCGAAGGTGCGTGGAAGCTGAACCTGGACAGCAGCTACCAGAGCGACCAGTTCGCCGATAACGCCAACACCTCGAAAGAAAGCGCTGACGGCAGCACCGGTCGGATTCCGGGCTACATGCTGTTCAGCAGCCGCGCGGCGTATGACTTCGGGCCCAAGTTGTCGGACCTGAACGTGGCGGTGGGGGTGAAGAACATCCTCAACCACCAGTACTTCACCCGCTCGTTTGATGACAACAACAAGGGCAAGTACGTCGGTGAACCGCGCACGGTTTATCTGCAGACTTCGGTAGCGTTCTGACGGGCCGCGCCTGGATCGATCCTCAAAGACCAGCCCCGAGGGGCTGGGCCGGCGGCGTCGGTCCATGCGTTGTTTCCAGCGGTGCAGGGACGAGTCGGCCCTTTACCCTTTGTTCATAGTCGTAGGCATAGGCGAGCAACTGCCCCTCACTCCACATGCGCCCGACAAAGATCAACGAAAAGGGCTGGCCTTGCGGATAGGCGCCACTGGGCACTACGACGCCGGGAATGCCGGCAATATTGATGGCCGATGAAGTGGTCGCGTCGATGAAACTTTCATACAGGTCGCCCACGGGGTCGACCATCTGCGGGAAGACCAGTGCATCCAGGTTGTTTTCATCCATGACATGATTGAACACCCGCAAGTAGTCTTCTCGTAGCTGGCCAAATCCGGAAAGGTCCGGGGCGGTGGCGGGTGTTTTGTAGGTCTTGCGCAGTACCGCCAGTTGGTCGGTGTAGTAATCGAGCGGTCCGCCCTTTTCGAAGAGATTGAGCCCCAACTTGTCCTGCAACTCTTCAAGCGAATGAACGGCTGCACTTTTCCCGAGTTTTTAAGGTAGCGATCAAAGTCATAGGCGTGCGCCTCGGACCCTCGCGGATCATAGCTGCCGTCAGCCGGCGCCAAATCAACAAAACCTGAACCAACGAAAGGATCTGCAACTGCGATAGCGCCCAGGGACTCAAGCTGCGCTATGGCTTTGTGATACTCCGCGTTTGTCGCGGGTGACAAATGCCCGAAGGTCGTACTCCAGCCGGGCCCCAGCAGCCCGATGCGCTTACCTTTCAGCGCCCCGACTTTAAGACCCGACGTGTACCCGCGTTGCGGGATATTGCCAAAAGCGGCCGTGGTTTTAGGGTCCTCCAGGGTGTAACCCGCCAACACGTCGAGGGTCATTGCCGCGTCGCGCACGTTGCGGGCAATCGGCCCGATGACATCTCGTGTGGAGCCCGCCTGCGGGATGACTCCGGAGTTCGGAACCAGGCCAAACGTGGGTTTGATGCCCACCACGCTCTGCGCACCCGCCGGGTTTTGAATAGAGCCGCCGGTTTCTTCAGCCAGCCCCACCACGGCAAAATTCGCCGCGACAGCGGTGCCCGTACCGGCGGACGATCCCCCGGGCGACCATGAGCGATTAAGTGCGTTGTAAGTCGCGCCAGCCCAACTGTCATTGGCATTGGCGGGGTTTCCGGAGAACACCGGGACATTGGTTTTCGCCAGAATGATTGCACCGGCCGCCCGCAAGCGTTGCACGACCGCCGAATCCTTTTCAGGAATCAGATCGAAGCCGCCCGCTCTCGATGAGAGGGGTGCATAACCCGCCGTGGAGGGAAGGCCAGCCATGTCCATGGTGTCTTTCACGACAACCGGAACGCCGGCCAGCGGCCCGAGTTTTTCTCCGGCGTTACGCCGACGATCTATCTCCCGCGCATCATCCAGCGCCTTTGAATTCATCGCCGTAAAAGCGTTGTAGTACGGATTGAATTGCTCGATGCGAGCGAGAAAGACTGTCGTCAGTTGTTCTGACGTGTAGACCCCGGTCTCAAGTGCTTTTTCGATTTCGGGAATCGTGATTTCCTGAATATTGATCTCGGCACTTTTAACGCTGGGGCTGTTAACCCCGACAACGACGGCAGCCAACACCGACAACATCAACCGTTGCGGGTTATTGATGGTCTTTTTCAATCGGACTGTCCCTGTCTTACACAGCTTCTCTCTTGAAACGATGCACATTTGTTTCCTGCCTGACATCAACAAGATCAAACACGCGCTGCATCAATTAACGTAATACGCTCAGCGAAATTTATAGAGGCCGACTATGGCCGTTTCAGGGCAGGGGAAAACAGCCTGCAACAATCACCTGCACCACAAACAAAAACGGGCCTGCATAAGCAGGCCCGTTTGTCGGTGGAAAGGTAAAAAGTGAATCAGGCTTCAGCCGTTTTGCGCAGCCTGTTCGTTCTCGAGAAACTCGTCTTCCAGCAGCGCATCGGCTGCGACTCTCTCGAACGGCACGACAGCGGCACGTGGTTTGCCCCGCAGTTTGCCGAACAGATGTTCCAGGGCATGTTCGAGTTTTTCGGCCGCCCCGTCGATCGCTTGCTCCAGGGTGTCGGCTTTATGGGTGACGGAAATCGGTTGATGGCCTTTTGGCCGCGCTTCCAGCTGGCAGCGCATGTCATGCGGTCCGGGCTTGTCGCCGTTCTCGTCCCGCAGATGAACCTCGACGCGGGTCAGGTCCTCTTCATAACGTTCGAGCGTGCTCTCAATGGTAGTACGTACCCACTCCTCCAGTCGGATGCTGCTTTGAATATGGTTATCACTGTTGACTTGGATTTGCATAGTTCATCCCTTATTTCAGCTAGCTCGCGAGAGGCCGGTCGGCTTGCCCTTGGGCGTCATCACCGTGGCCTCTTACTTACACAATCGGTCTGTGCGCCGAACATTTCAACCCCTAAAAAAAGATAAATTTTCATTCGCAAAAAAAGCCGGACAAGGAGCAAAAGCGCTGTTAAGGTCGGGAGTTGGGTCGCTTCACTTCTTTGTCATAATTGCTCACATCTGCTGCTCCGCCAGCGGATGCAGACTGCGAAAAACCCCCGCCTCTTCCACCAGCCAGTCATGCACCGCCCGCACGCCCGGATGGCTCAAAGCCCCCGGCGCATAGAGCAGCATGTAGCGTTTGTGATTGGGCACCGCCAAGCCAAACGGTACGATCAACGTCCCCCGCTCCAGCTCATCGTTCAGCAATGTCCGCCGCGCAATCGCCACCCCCATCCCGGCAATCGCCGCTTCGATGGTCAGGTGATTGCGATTGAAGGTGTGCCCGCGCCGCACGTCGGCGCCTTCGAAGCCGATGGCGTTGAGGTAGAACTCCCACTCCGCGTATTCGTAACTGCCGCGCCAGGCCGTGATGTCGTGCAGCAACGGGAAATGCATCAGGTCTGCCGGCCCGTGCAGCGGCGGCCGGCCACGCAACAGGCCCGGAGCGCAGACCGGAAAGATCTGCTCGTCGAGCAAGGCTGTGGATAACAATCCGGGGTAACTGCCGTCGTTCAGGTCGATGGCCAGGTCGAAGTCGCCCTCATGCAACGGCACGCTGCTGTCCTCGGCCACCAGCCGCAGTTGAATGTCCGGGAAACGCTGCTGCAAGCGCGGCAGGCGCGGGGTCAGCCACTTGCTCAGGAACGATGGAATCGAGCGCACCCGCAACGTTCCGCTGATCATCCCGGCGTCCAGTCGGCGCAGCTCAGCGTCGATGCTGCCGTAAGCCTCGTTGACGGTGATGGCCAGTCGCTGGCCTTCGGCGCTCAGCTCCACACCGCGAGCACGCCGATGAAAAAGCCGAAAACCCAAACGCTCTTCCAGTTGACGGATTTGCTGGCTGACCGCCCCCGGTGTGATGTGCAGTTCTTCGGCGCAACGGGTGAACGACAAGTGCCGCGCGGCACAGGAAAACACGTGCAGCCAGACGTAGGTCTGGCCGTGCAATTGACGACTCATCGTTTAGTCCTGCTAAAGGCTGTCTTAGGAAGTTTCGTTGGTCAGGGTGGACCGGGGCAGGCAGTATCGCCGACATTGCGCTTGTCCTACAAAACATGGCAGCGATTTCTCTTCCATTGCTTGTATAGGCTTTAGCATGGCTATCAGTGTTTTCGATCTCTTCAAAGTCGGCATCGGTCCGTCCAGTTCTCACACCGTCGGCCCCATGCGCGCCGCCGCGACCTTCGCCCAAGCCCTGATCGACCAACATTTACTGAACGATGTTCGGCGAGTCGAAATTCGCCTTTATGGCTCCCTGTCGGCGACCGGCATCGGTCACGCCACCGACCGCGCCTGCGTCATGGGCCTGATGGGCGAATGGCCGGACAGCATTGATCCCTCCTCCATCGACAGGCGAATCCAGACGCTGCGCGAAACCGGCGAATTATCGCTGGCAGGCAAAACGACCATTGCCTTCAACTGGCAACGCGATCTCCTGCTGCTCGACGAGCGTTTGCCCTACCACCCCAATGCGATGTCTCTGACAGCCTTCGGCGAAACCGGTGAACTGTTCGAGCAAACGTACTACTCGGTCGGCGGTGGTTTCATCATCGAGTCGGCCGAAGCCGAGTCCGGGATCGCACCGACCAGCGACGTGGTGCTGCCGTACGACTTTTCCAGCGCCGCTGAATTGCTCAGGCTTTGCCATCAGCATGGCTTGCGGGTTTGCGAGTTGATGATGGCCAACGAGCGAGCCTGGCGCAGCGACGCCGAGATCCGTCAGGGCCTGCTGCACATCTGGTCGGTGATGCGTGAATGCGTCGAGCAAGGTCTGCGTCACGAAGGCATCCTGCCCGGCGGTCTGAATGTTCCGCGCCGCGCGGCGAAATTGCACCGCAGCCTGTTGGAAATCGGCAAGCCGAATGTCATCACCTCGACCCTGTCGGCCATGGAGTGGGTCAACCTGTTCGCCCTCGCCGTGAACGAAGAAAACGCCGCCGGCGGACGCATGGTCACCGCACCGACCAACGGCGCGGCCGGGATCATTCCGGCAGTGTTGCACTACTACATGAAGTTCAACCCCGACGCGTCGGACGATGACGTGGTCGCATTCTTTCTGGCCGCAGCCGCCGTGGGCATTCTCTGCAAGAAAAACGCTTCGATCTCCGGCGCCGAAGTGGGTTGCCAGGGCGAAGTCGGCTCGGCCTGCGCCATGGCGGCGGCGGGGCTGGCGGAGGTGCTCGGCGCCACCCCGGAGCAACTGGAAAACGCCGCTGAAATCGGCCTGGAACACAACCTCGGCCTGACCTGCGACCCGGTCGGCGGCCTGGTGCAAGTGCCGTGCATCGAGCGCAACGCCATCGCGGCGGTGAAAGCGATCAACGCCACGCAAATGGCCCTGCGCGGTGATGGCAAACATTTCATCTCGCTGGACCGGGTGATCCGCACCATGCGCGACACCGGCGCCGACATGCAGGACAAATACAAGGAAACTTCACGCGGTGGCCTGGCGGTGAGTTGGGTGGAGTGCTGAGGCGCACTCACTGACGTTTTAAAACGTGAGCTGCGCAAGAATAACAACAACGCCAAAACGACGACTGATGTACATAGACCTTTTCCGACAATGCCTTTAACGTCGGCCCAAAAGCTGTTGCGCCAGTCGCGTCTTTGATGCGTTACATCAAGTTACTTCATCGACACTTCCAATTCGCACAACCAAACTTTTAGCCAATGTTTTTCAGAAAAAAATGATAGCCTTGCAACTTTGCTTTATTGGTATAAGGACATTCCAGTGATAAGAAACATCTTATTACCTTTTTGCACTTTACTTCTTTTGGCCGGTTGCCAGGCACAGTCAATCCCGCTTCCGAAAAGCGAGAAGCTCTCCCCCGACAAAGTCGCCCGGATTGCAGTAACTATCGAGAACAAATACTCGAAACTATCCGCTGACGTTCGCGAAAAGCTGCTGAATACCGTGGTGCGCTCTTTGGACAATATGGTGTTTGTCGAAGGTGGCGAATTTCAGATGGGGGATTTTGGCTGGGTGTATGACGATGACCCCGCGAATATGTGTGACTGGCCTTGCGGGGTGGAGCCGGAACGGATGGGGCGGATCAGTATGGACGGGGACGATGATTTTGTTCATCCGGTTAAGCTGAGCGGTTATTACCTGTCAAAATTTCAAACAACGATGGGGGATTTTGATCTGTTTTTCATTGCTCATGGGCAGCCGTTGTTTGATGCAGAGTTACGCAAGCGCGAAGATTTAGAATTCCGTTATCAACCAAATTTGCCTGCGGCAACACAAAGCTGGCAAGAGTCCAAGGACTATTGCGGATGGTTGAGAGAGCTAAGTGGTTACCCAGTGGATCTGCCCACCGAGGCCCAGTGGGAATATGCAGCGCGCAATCGCGGCCAATACGTGGCATTCCCTACCGATAATGGCAGCTTGAACTATGGACGCAACTTTACAAAACCCAATGGAAAAGGCCGTACCTTTGCAGTTGATAGTTTTGTCCCTAACCCCCTAG